>JAJYPT010000121.1 GCA_021795135.1 Actinomycetes bacterium | reverse complement strand
TGGTAAAACTACCACCAAGGGGTACTTAGCCCATTTGGTTTCTGGTTCAAAACAGGTATTGGCCACTCCTAGGAGTTTTAATACCACAGCTGGACTTGCTCGGTCCATAAATAGTCAACTCAGCAGCGATGTAGAGGTATTTATTGCAGAAATGGGTACCTATGGCAGGGGAGAAATTGCCCAGCTTTGTTCTTGGGTACCTCCTGATATAGGAATAATAACAGCCATTGGCCCTGTGCATTTAGAAAGATTTGGCACAGAAGACAAAATTGTAAAAGAAAAGTCTGAGATTTTAGAAAGAGCAACTATAGCTGTTTTGAACATTGACGATGAACGTCTTTCTAATCTAGCAGCTCAAGTCGCCAGAGGGAAAAAAGTTATAACTTGTTCGGCTTTGAATCAAAACGCTTTTGTTTGTGTCAAAAAGACCCAAGATAATTTAGATGTATATATAAAAGGTGAAAAAGTTACTACTTTTTCAGTTCCAAGTGCTGCCCCAACTAATGTAGCTTGTGCAATTGGTGCAGCAATTGAACTAGGAGTGACAATTCCTGCAATTGTAAAAGCGTTGCCCACTTTGCCTGTAGCTCCAAATAGATTGACTTTTTCAACTAGTGATCGTGGTTTTTCTATTATTGATGACACCTATAATTCCAATCCAAGTGGTTGTAAAGCAGCCCTTTTTGTTTTGGCCAATACCTTCAAAGATTCTTCAAGAAAAGTTGTGGTGACTCCAGGTATGATTGAATTAGGAAGTCGTCAAGAAATAGATAATGAGTTATTTGCCCGACAAGCGGTTTTAGTTGCAGATGATTTTATTGTTGTGGGTAAAACAAATAAAAAAGCACTTTTGAAAGGTGCAAAAGCAGCATCTGATGAACAATTAGACAAGAAGAGTTCTATAAGGGTTGTAAAAAATAGAGCTGAAGCCGTAGCTTGGGTTCGACAAAATTTAGGTCCAACAGATGTTGTTCTTTATGAAAATGATCTACCCGATCATTTTGCCTAACGGGAGGTTTAGTGAGCGCAATAGCAGTTATTTTTGGTGGTCCTTCGCCTGAACACGATGTAAGTATTCTTACTGGGCTGCAGGCTTCTAGGGCACTCATAGAGACAAATAGAGAAGTTATTTCTATCTATTGGTCAAAAAACAATGAGTGGTTTCAAGTTGAACCTTCTCTAGAAGCTAGCGCTTTTTTAGACGGGGTACCTCAAAAAGCAGTTCCTTTACGCCTTGGAACATCTCCTCAAGGGGGCTTTAGAACTATAAAGTCTAGTTTTGGTCGAGAAAAAGTTCTCGACATTGAAGCCAGTTTGATTTGTTGCCATGGAGGCCCAGGTGAAGATGGAACCCTACAAGGTGCTTTAGATTTAGCTGGGATGTATTATTCTGGACCAACGGTTGCTTCTGCTGGGATTGGTATGGACAAACTAGGTTTTTCTTCTCTTATCTCTAGCGCTGGTCTGACATGTTTGCCTAGAGTTTTACTAACCCAAGATACCAAGGTAGATTTTTCACCTCCTTTTATATTAAAACCTAGATTTGGAGGCTCTTCTATTGGGATTGAAGTAGTAGAAGATCTTCAAACTGCTCAAGCATTGGTTGCATCAAGCAAGCATATGTTAAAAGGCGCAGTCTTAGAACCTTATAGAAGCGACCTTTTTGATTTGAATATTGCAGTCAAGACTTGGCCTGTGATGGAGCTTTCAGCAATAGAGAGGCCTTTGAAATCTGGGGGCACAAGTTCAATTTTGGGCTATAAAGATAAATATGTTGGAGACCAAGGTATGGTTTCAGCCCCAAGAGAACTTCCAGCTAAAATTGATAAATCTTTAGAAGATCACTTGCGCCAATTAGCTTTAGAAGTAGCTGAGATAACAGGAATAAGAGGAATAGCGCGAATAGATTTTCTAAGTGATGGAAGTGAAGTTTTCATCAATGAAATTAATACTATTCCAGGATCTTTGGCTAAATATCTTTGGGTAGATCCAGTGATAAGTTTTGATTCTTTATTAAAAGATATGATAGATGAAGCAATCAAAAAGCCAGCAAAAAACTATACCACTTTAGGTTCTGATGGAACTATTTTGCGTTCTGCTAGCTCTATAGCTGCAAAATTAGGTTGATTTTGTTAGTACTTTGTTTGTAGCTAGTAATAATTACTAAGATCGAGTTATTTAAATGGATAACAATTTGCTTTATACAGATGAAGAGCTAGTTGTAGATTTAAAAGCTCATTGGCTTTTTCTAAGTGGAGCCATGATTCTATTAGGTCTGTCTATAATTGCCACATTTGTAGCAATTGAATTTAAAATAGCTAATTTATCTTCTAGTGGATATCAATTATTTTTAGCTATTTTTTTGCTGGCTATTTTAGCTTTTAGTCTTTTGCAAATGATATTCAAATACATTCAATGGTCTATGACCCATTTTATTTTAACTACAAATCGTCTTATCATAAAAACAGGTTTAATTACAACCAATATTCAAGATGTATCTTTGGATAGATTGATAAATATTGAGGTTAAAAAATCTTTAATTCAGCGAATATTTGGAGCTGGTAATTTAACTGTAGATGCTGGATTAGACGGATCTCAGATAAATTTTTACTATTTAGCTAATCCGGCTAAAATACAAAGGTTGATTTGGTCTCAGGTAAGTTTATTGAAAGCTTCGCATGGGCAAGAAAATAATACATCTTCTATACCCCAACAGATTCTTCTTTTGCATGAATTACTCCTAAAAGGAGCTATATCTCAAACTGAATTTGAGACAAAAAAAGCACAGTTGCTTGAAAGAATGTAGCTTATCTTATTAGCTAAACTATATTATTTTCTAGAGAGTTCTTTTGTTTTGTAATATTTTAATTCTCATATACTTATAGTAGAAATAAGCTATATAGTTTAGCAAAGTTAAGATTAAGCGATATTCAAAGTTGTATTCCAAAGTCTATAATGACAAACACAGACAAAAACTACTTTATAAAAATAATAGAATTTATTCTAGGAGCTAGATGAATAACCCAGATAACCAAGATGAAGAAGATTACTATTTATCTGAAGTTGATTCGGTGCCTAATAAAAGCAGAAGGGGATTTCTTGCCGCTGGACTTGGAGCAGGGGCTGCATTATTAGGGGCGATCAATATAGCTCCATTTGAAGATATTGCATCTAATAAGGCTGTTTCTAACGTAGCGATTCTCCAAACAGCAGCATCTATAGATAACTTAGCTGTAAAGATATATACCCAGCTTTCTTCTTTACCATTTGTAACAGGTTCGGGAGCTAATCCGGTGTTGAGCAGTTTTGTTACTACGACTATCTCTCAGCACCAAGAGCATGCAGATTCATATAATGCCGCTGCTACTTCATTGAAGGGAAAACAACAAAAGTCAATTGACCAAGTCCTTTATGATTCTTCCTTTAAAGGATTACTTAGCAAAGTAAGTAATCCTTTAGATGCCATTTCTATTGCAATGTCTATAGAAGAAATTGCAGCTGAAACTTTTTTGGTTGCTACTGAAACCCTGACAGATCCTTATGTGCAAAAAGTAGCTTCTTCAATAATAGGAGTAGAGGCTCAACACCTTGCGTTTTTAAAAGTAATGCAAAATATTATAAATTCTAATGCTGCTTTGTTATCTGAGCCTGTTCAATTAGCTTTGTATCCAAGTAGTGTTGGTACTGCAGCTTTTTCTAGCCCAGTCCTAAATACCACAAAAGCAAGACCTTTGACCGAAGGGGCATTACCTTGATGGAGGAAAATCTCAATAGAAGAAAATTCTTGGCTTCAATTGGGGCTTTATCTGGAGGACTTTTGCTAAGTGCTTGTACTAGCTCCAAGCCTCATACTCACAGTCCAACTACCTCTACTACTGTTGCACCTAATAGTTTTAAAAGTCTTAACTACGCTGCTTTGATGGTAAGCATAGAAAATGTACTTATTTATAGTTATAGCTCCATAAAAGTTCAAGCTTCTAATTTTGCAATACCATCTTGTATTTTAGCTCTATTAGATGTAGCAATATCAGATCATCAAAATCATGCTAATAATTGGAATAGCTTTTTGCAACAAAACCACCAAAAGCCTCTATCTAATTTAGATCCTAGTTTGCATTCTATGGTAAATACTCAATTAGCAGCTCTTCCTAAACTTTCCTCGATTAATTTTCAGACCCAAGCTATGGGTATTGTTTCTCAATTAGAACAAATTTGTGCTGCTACTTACCAAAATTGTATAAGTTATAAATTGTCTGCTTCAGAGGTTGGTCTTTCTATGCAGACTTTAGGTGTTGAACTGCAACATGTTGCAGTTTTAGAATTTTTTCTAGGGCGATATCCTATTTTGGGCACCTTTTCAACTACAGATGGTGCTAGACCGCTCAGTGATTTCAATGGTGGATTTTGAAAAAGCTTATCTAAAGAAGGATTAAATGGAGCCAAAAGCTAATCTTGAAGATCTTTCAATAAAGTGGAAAGATAATTTAGCAAAATGGGCAATTCCTGATCGTATCTTAGAACTTTGTGAAGATGACCCTTGGCAAATTCCAGCTCAATTACTGATGCCCCAAGCTAGAGCTCAAGAAAAAAGTCCTACTATGGAAAAACAATTACAGCTTCTTCCATATCAAGGAACCGTATTAGATGTAGGGGTAGGTGCAGGATCTGGGTCGCTTTATTTAGCCGAATATGCTTCTGAGATAATAGGAGTAGATCAAAATTCACAGATGCTAGATATTTTCATCCAACAAGGCAAGCAAAGAGGAATTAGAACTAAAGCGATAAAAGGAACCTGGCCTAAAATTAGCCCTCAAGTGCAAAAAACAGATCTTGTAATTTCTCATCATGTGGCCTATAACGTTGCAAATATAGTTGAATTTATTCAAGCACTTTTTGATTATGCGAAATCTGGGGTGGTAATTGAAGTAACAACTCAACATCCCATGGCAAGTCTAAATCGATTTTGGGAATATTTTTATCAATTGAAACGCCCTAATCGTCCTAATGCTAAAGACCTGTTTGAAATTATTCTTGCTATGGGCTTTGATGGAGTTGAATATAAAGAATTCAAAAGTAAGAGAAATTCTGATTCTAATAGTTATTTGCCTCAAAGGGCTGAACTTATAAGAAGAAGACTTTGTTTACCAAAAACCTCCCTAGGACAAGTTCAAGATGCTATTGAAAAAATAGGTTTGCCTAGCTCATCTGAGAATGCCCTAATATCAATTACTAAATAGATTTTAGACAATTTATTTAAGTAAAACGTTGGGATAATTTTTATAATTCAATCAGCAGTTGGGATTTGAGAGAGATTAATTTAAAAAGTTTTAAATCTTTCTACTGATTAAAATTAAGTATAAAAGTTATAGCTAAGAGATATTTTGAAATAGGATCAGTTAGCCATAGCGGTAGATATTTTTGCTAATGATATAACTAATTTTCATTTAGGGATTATTATTTAATTTCAAAAGAATAAATTATTTTACTGTGGAAAGGTAATTTGAAATAAATGGGGCCCAATAGTCAAGATCAGTCCTGGGATGAGGTAGGTGATAGTAAAATACCTATTA
>JAJYPT010000120.1 GCA_021795135.1 Actinomycetes bacterium | reverse complement strand
TGAGCCAATATGTCTTGGATCTCTTTTGGAGAGAGCCCATTTGCTTGAATGTCATCTAAGGTAATTAAAGGTCTTTGATTGGGGATTGGAATATGGCTACAAGTACCATCACCGGTATCTAAAACTACAATTCCTTTTGGCCTATCGGGATCATCGGCAAAAGAAAATGTATCTGTAGCACCTGCATACCAAATATTTTTCTTTACTTTACTAAAAAAATGATAATGCCCCAAAAGCACAAAATCTCCACTAAGAGCATTTTCATCTATTTCAATTTCGTTGATATCTGAATGAGATGGCTCTAGTTGCTTGAGACGTGGGTGGGTAATTAATAAATTAATTTTATCTTTGCTGTAATTGCTTTTAGCTTTTGCTAATTCATCTAATGCAGCCTCAACATTTAAAGTTTGGGGTACAGCATGAACAACTAAATCTGCCAATTCAAATTTTTCATAAGATAATCTGTAGGCAAAATTCATATCCATAAATGAATCAGACAAAGGTGAATAAGGACTTCCTGTTCCAGGAAGTCTTGGAGTATCATGATTTCCGCTAATAACTACAACATATACTCCACCCTCGCGAAGCTTTGCTAGTCCTTTTTGAGCAATTCTATAAGAACGAAAACTAGGTCTAGGGTGGTCAAAAATATCACCTAACCAAACAACTACATCAGGATTTTGATCCAAAGCTAAATCTATAGCTGCTTCAAAAGAAATTTCAAAATCTCGTTCTCTTTGGTTGATACCTTCAGCTGTTGTATAAGTGTAATAAGATCTTCCTAAATGAGCATCACCAATAGCTGCTATTTTCATTACCTATCCAATCTAGACTAATCCATAAGAGCTGAAACATTAGGAGGAGATTTACGCTCTATGGGAAGAGGTTCTATGTGTTTTATCATCTGTGAAAACAGTTGAATTTTTGCAGGTATGGCAAAAGGAGCTTCTAAATTTACCACAAGTGCTTCTCCAGGCATAAGAGTTTGAATCTCTTTCGATAAAGCCGACAAATCCTGTTTAGCAGAAGAACGAAGTATATTTCTATCCTTTTCGTCGCTTAGTCCAAGAATCAAAAAAGTATTAAATTGGCTCAATAATTCATCATCTATCAATTTTGGCTGTTGGCTTATAGCACAGAGTCCAACTTTGAATTTTCTTCCCTCTCTTGCAATTCTGGGGAAAATATTACCTTCGCCTTTACTTTTTGCATTTCCTAAGACTCTTTGAGCTTCTTCTAGGACAATACCCACTACAGGCATACGACTATGTTTAGAAGGATTTTCTAAATACTGAGATGACCATTCATCTAAGACTCTACGAGAAAAATAAGAAGCAATCATAAGCTCTTCCGTAGAATCTAGAGCACTAAGATCCAAAACTACTACTTTTCCTTCTTGGAGATCTCTTATGATTGAATCCCCTACCGATATTGAACTATCAGAAGCTATAATGCTCAATCCAGTTATTCGTTTCGCTCGACGATGGATTATCTGAAGAGTTGCTGGAGCAACTCTAGAACTTAGTTCGTTTTCTCTAAAATCAGATAAATCTTGTATCGAACAAAATTCACTCAACCATGAAAGACCTTTTTTACCATAGTGTCTTTCTAGCTCAAAAATCGCCTCTTCTTGGGCATGACTCCACTGATAAGAGACTCTAAGATCATCAATACTTAGCTCACCTAGGCCAACTCTAAGTGTTGAAGCATTAGGTACGGCTTTTCTAGAAGAATAGATCTTCAAAGTCGAAGACGCCCAAGGATGCTGAGCAAGCTTTTGGTGATGTTCTCCATGAGGATCTATTACCAAAAGCCCATAACGGCCCTGCTGGAGCATGACTTGGGCAGCTAAAACTTGCAAAAGGTTAGATTTACCCATGCCCGTGGTTGCAAAAATACCAATATGGCTTGAAAAACTATTTCCACTTATACCTACTTCAAAATCTACTTCTTGTTCTCCACTTCTCAAATTGCCTATATTTAAATCCCCCATACGAGATGCAAGAAAGTTAAAATCACTAGGTTCGGGAGATACCACTTGAGAAAATTGCGAAGGGAGACTTTTAGGTTTTTGAAAAGAAGTTGCATCAGGGGTTATATAACCCAAACACCTACATTCAGCTATTTGATAGCTACGCCTAGAAGGCTCATATAAAAAATGTTCTTCAATAAAGCCCTCATCGCCTCCTGAATCATCTCCTAAAAGACGACCCGCTATTCGTTGAGCCCAAAGAGGCTCTCTTTGATCTGAGCCATAAGAAATATCGACTACTCTTATCAAATATCTCCGGTTTGTAATTTCATCAATTCCTACTAACAATTCACCAATGAAAAGATCCTCATCAGGTTGGGCTCGAAATACCACTTCGCTAACATTTCTTCCAAAAAGACGCCCTCTTATTTGATTCAAACTCATAACCTTTCCATCAATTCATGACGATCAAAAAAAGCTGCTTCTCTCAATTGTAATGGGATTCCTTGTTTGTCTAAAGAATCATCAATAAGTTGTTTTATTTCTTGAGACAACCAAGAAGGACAAGTAGCTAATTGATCAGCCACACTCAAAGGATAAGGGTATCCAGGAAAACCTACATCGTTAGACACAGCACGGATTGTATTTAGAACAAAACAAGGATCTAGATAAGCTGGAAAATCTATTCGAAAACTAAACCTGCTCAAACTGTCTAACTTTGCAGCTACAACTCGAATCTTTTGACCTCCTATTGAATAAGTAGCAACAGGACACCACCAACGGGTTGTATCAAACATTTGAGAAGCTTCGTTGCTAAGCCAAGCAAGTAGAGGCATGCTGCCTTTTGATAAAGAAGATTGCTTAGAAAATCCTACCAACAAAATATCTTTTTCTTGTGCTTTTTCCAACAAAGATACAACTTGGTCAATCTCTATCCGATCATCAGGACGAAGTTGTCCATCTTTGAAAACAATTGCTTTTTCAACAGAGTCATCTATGGTTTTAGCCAAAGCCTTCCACTCAAGATATTCTCTAAGTAACTTAGTATCTAAAACTTCACCCAGAGCTAGTGCAATTTTCCATTCTTTGGCCTCTTGGATACTTTGTGTACCTCCTAAAAGCGATAGGTGTAAAGGACCTTGTTCTTCAAAGACTCGCTTTTTTTGACTAAAACAAACTCGAGAAGCTCTTGTTGCTACAACTTGTATAGATCGAGCATCTAAAATTTGAAGTTGCCCTCCATCTATAGCCCATGCTTGAGGAGGATCTTGTTCAGACAAATCCAAAGGTTGAATTTTGAGATCTGGTTCAAATTCTAGTCCTGATCCCTCATCTGATAATGCAGTTGTTGGTTCTTGTCCATTAAATATCTGTGCCAGACGAATAGATACCGAATCTAGACCAACAGGAGGTGTTTCTTTCATTTTTTTAGCTTTACATCTCGATGAGACAATTACAAACCGATCTTATTATTAGACCTTAGGCAAATATATTATATAATATAAACAAGATGAGTTGGTTGGATGGTCGCGGCAATAGCCGAGGAAGGTCGGGGCTCCAAAGGGCAAGGTGCTAGTTAACGGCTAGTCGGGGCGACCCGCAGGACAGTGCCACAGAAAACAAACCGCCTATATTTATAGGTAAGGGTGAAACGGCGTGGTAAGAGCACACCGCATTTGAGGTGACTCAAATGGCAGGGCAAACCCCACCTGGAGCAAGGTCAAACAAGAAACGAGTTGCCCGCTCTATGTTTCTAGGTAGACTGCTTAGATGGATGGCCATCCCGTAACAACGGACAGAACCCCGCCTATAGATCAACTCATCTTTTTTATTTGTCAATCCCAATAACTAAAAGTCTTCCACATTGTTCACAGTGATCTATAGCTGGAGGTTCCATTCTATGAAGGCGATCCAGCTCATTGCGGGAAAAAGAAATACGACAACCTTCGCACGTACCATGAACTAGGCGGGCTACACCAATTCCTCCCAACCTTTTACGCAATGATTCATAAGTAGTAACCAAAGAAGGATTTATCAAAGCCACTAACTCGTCTCTTTTTTCGTGCAATTGGTCAATATGTTCATTTATTTGTTGTTCTGATTTGTCTATTTCGGTCTGTAAATGTTGAGACATCTCAAGAAGTTGTTCTTGTTGAGACGTCATAGGAGAAATTTCAACATCAACTTGTTCTATATTTTCCATCAGCTCTAAAATAGGATCAGATAGATCAGAGACGCGATGACGTAGCTGTGATACTTCTTTTTCCATCGCTTGAAGATTTTTAGTTGAATTAGAAGCAGGAGAATATAGTCTCGATTCTAATGTTTTAATTCTATCTTCAACACTGCTAAGTTCTAACTCAGAAAATTTTTGCTTTTTAACTAAGTCATCTCTAATAGCTTTTTTATGAGAAATTTTTTGATTTAGAATCTCTAACTGTTTTTTTATCTCCAATAGTTGATGCTTTTGGATTAGTGAGTCTTTTTGAAATTGAAGTTGTTGAATTTCCAAATCTCGCTGCTGCAATTCTAACAATGCTTCTAGTTCATCCATAGCCCAACATTAGCCTAGTTTTAGAAGGATTTGGTTGACTTAGAACCAAAGGATTAATTCAAATAAAAAAGGAAACTATAAATTTAGAACTAAAGGATTAGTTTCTTGTTAGGATAGCTATTACTAAATATTCCACTAATTTTTTAGATAAAATTTTAGTACTTCTAAATACAAACCTTAGATTAAGTTTTATTTTTAAGAGTTTGGGCGCTTAGCTCAGTTGGCTAGAGCAGCTGGCTTACAACCAGCAGGTCGTGGGTTCGAGTCCCTCAGCGCCCACCAAAGTATCCGTATGAGAACTCTCCCCCTCATTGATGCTGCTTGATTCGATATTTATACTGCTCATCGGAGAATTCTGCTGGGCGGCTTTCTTTGTATCGATATCGTGGTGAACACTTGCTGGTATCAGACGTGAAAGCAAGCTGTCAAAGGGCTGATTGTAGTCAACTCGCACAGTTCTTTCTCTGGTCTCTTCGTCCTCGTCGATATATATTTTTGTAAAAAATGCCTGGTTGAACAAGCGTCTTGTACTATCTCCTGCTTCTAGGTAGGCGGCATAGCAATCCCGAGTCAGATCCAATGTATCTGCCAATATTGCTCTTGCTTGTTCGAAGTTAGCATCAAGACTTGCCAGCTGATTTTCAGTTCTTAGGAGTTGACTAGCTATGCGATCCTGTTCGGCTTTTAGTAAATCGAGTGAAATTGCTCCGGCGTAGTGTGCATCGAGAAGTTTTTGGCGCTTACCCACTAATTCAATTCGTTGGCTTTCCATTTGTTTTCGATCATTTGCTGAACCAGCTTGTAAAGCATCAAAGTCCTCTAAAACAAGTTCTTCGATGTTGTCTCGTAGCTGTGGCGAAAGGACAATGGTGCGATACTCATCTTCTATAAGTTCTTCAATTAGCTCTGCTGACATAGCTTGGCGTTTGCAATCAGTAATTTTTCTCGTTCTACCAGAACAAACTAGATAGAGATATGAATAGCCCCGGGTTTTATGGAGACTTTTATCCTTGGGAACCAATCGGTTCACAAGCTTGTTTCTTAGCATAATA
>JAJYPT010000119.1 GCA_021795135.1 Actinomycetes bacterium | reverse complement strand
ATTTGAACGTGGTGCTAGCCAACATCCACAAGATTTGGCTCGAGCAATGACTGGGATTAGAAAAGAAACAACTCGCATGGGAGCCTTAATACAAGACCTACTGCTACTTGCAAGACTTGACGAAGGACGTCCTTTAAATGTAGAAGATGTAGAATTGGTATCTTTGATCTCAGAAGCAATAACAGCAGCTTTGGCTGTAGGTCCCGAATGGCCCATAAAGTTACAAGCTTCAGAATCTATAGAGGTTCCAGCTGATGCTATTCGCATACGTCAAGTAATTGATAACCTTTTTTCCAATATTCGAGCCCATACACCCCCTGGAACTTCTACTGTGGTGAAGCTAGAAAAACAAAATAGAGAAGTTTTAATAGAAGTTAGTGATAATGGACCTGGAATTAAAGATGAAAATTTAAATAAAATATTTGAACGCTTCTATAGAGTAGAAACTTCTAGATCTAGACAATACGGAGGAGCAGGATTAGGATTAGCTATTGTATCTGGGATTATCTCTTCCCACAAAGGACGAGTTACGGTTCAATCACTACATCCTCATGGAACCTGTTTTAAAATTTGGTTACCTTTGGATTCACTTAGTCAAAAAATTGAATCTAATCCTTCTCAAATCCCCAATTGAATGAAACTATTCCCAAGCTAAAACTAAACAAATATTCAGCTAATTCCCAGATGCAAATTTTATACTTTCGAAAACAACTAGAAACAATATTCTTATTAGATTAATTATAAGTATCAAAAATAATTTAAGACCAATCTAATAACTAAAAAGACGATGGAGGAACTTTGAGTTCAAACAATCTAAACGCTGCTAGATCAAAGATAATAATTAGCGTGATTGTTCTTGTGGTAATAGCACTAGGAGGTTATATTTTATTTGGATCTAGCTCTAGTGCCAAATATCGTTTAGCATCAGCTTCACTAGGAAATGTGTCTCAATCCATTTCTGTTTCTGGAACAATAGAACCCACTTCATCTCAAAATTTAGATTTTGGATCAGCAGGAAAAGTAGCTACTGTCAATGTAGTTGTAGGACAACAAGTTCAATCTGGAGCAGTACTTGCTAGCTTGGACACTACAGCTCTTCAAGCCCAAGTAGCTTCTGCTCAAGCATCTTTATCTTCAGCTCAATTGAAACTAGCAAATGATCAAGCAGCTGCTAGTGCCGCTTCTGCTGCTACTAGCTCACCTCAAAGTTCTGCTAACATATCTAATTTAGAAAATGCTGTATCAGCTGATCAAGCAAAATTGTCCGCAGATCAAAAAGCTGAACAAAGTGCTTGTTCTCAAACTTCTTCAAGTATGAGCTCTTACCCAGCTAGCGCTAAAACTGGATCTAGTACTAGAACTGGATCAGCTTTATCTGCTCCTAGCACTTCTAGCAGTTGTACTTCTGCTCAATTACAATTTTCTTCAGATCAAATTCAGCTTTCAAATGCTCAACAAAAGTATATGAATGCCTTATCTCAAGAAATATCTAACTCTAAATCTTCTTCCCAATCTAGTCAATCAAGTATCTCTCCACAACAAATTACAGCAGACCAAGATGCTGTTACTGCTGCACAAGATAATCTAAATATTGCTGAAAATAATTTATCAAATGCAACCATCACTGCTCCTTTTTCAGGAACTATTGCTCAGGTAAATATTTCTCCCGGACAACAATTTGGATCTGGCGGATCTGGCGGATCTGGCGGATCTAGTGGGTCTGCATCTGCCACACCAGCAATTGTAATCAACGGAACTGGATCTTATAATGTTCAAGCCTCAATTAGTGACGCACAAATAAATCAGATTAAAACAGGAAATAGCGCTTCTATAACCCCTGCTGGTTTTACAACCTCTTTATCAGGAACTGTAACTCAAATAACTCCTTTTGCCACCACAACTGCAGGAGTTACTACTTATCCTGTTACGGTATCTATAAATGGTTCACCTTCTGGTCTTTTTCCAGGAGCTTCTGCCCAAGTATCAATAGTAATTGCCCAAAAACATCAAGTACTTACAGTTCCAACAAGTGCTATCCACTCTATTGGCTCTCATCAATTTGTGCTTATACAAAAAGGCAAAAAAATTATCCATCAAAAAATTACAACAGGAATTTCAGGAAATTTTTCTACTCAAATACTTTCAGGCTTACACAGCGGAGAACAAATTATATTATCTAAAATAACTAGCACTGTTCCTGGGACTGGTTTAGGTAAAAAAGGTCCCTTCGGTGGAGGCGGCGGCGGAGCCAAGAAGAAAGTATTAGGCTAATGGATCCCGAAATTACTCAACAAAACCCAGCTCTAACCGATAGTCCGACTCAAGTACTTTCACCAACTCAAAGTATTGATAAAACTGATGCTGTTATTAAATTAAATGAAGTAAAAAAAATTTACAAAACACAATCAGTAAGCGTAGAGGCTCTAAGGGGAATAAATCTTAGTATTAGCACTTCAGAATTTATAGCTATCATGGGTGCTTCTGGTTCAGGAAAATCTACTCTAATGCACATAATGGGATGCCTAGATATACCTACTTTTGGAAGTTATATTTTGGCTGGGCAAGATGTTTCGGGTTTAAATGAGATCGAATTAGCAGCAGTTCGTAATAGGCAGATTGGTTTTGTCTTTCAAGCATTCAACTTATTACCTGGACTAACTGCTGCCAAAAATGTAGAACTTCCTCTTATGTATGGAGGAGTTAGTCCAAAAGAAAGACACCAAAGGGCTTTAGAGTCCCTAGAGGCTGTAAATATGGGCAATAGAGCCTTTCATAAACCTGGAGAGTTATCCGGAGGACAACAACAACGTATTGCCATAGCTCGAGCTTTAGTTACTCAACCAGCTATTATTTTAGCTGACGAGCCAACAGGAAACTTAGATTCTCTCTCCACTAATGAGATACTCGACATTTTCATCCAACTCAATAATCAAGGTCGCACTGTTGTTCTTATTACACATGAAAACGAAGTAGCAGCAATAGCAAAGCGCGTGGTGCACCTCAAAGATGGTTTGATAATTAGTGATGAATTGGTATCAAAATGAGTTGGCTTGAAACACTAAAAAGCGGTTTTGAGGCAATAGTAACCCATCGCTTACGTTCATCTTTGACCGTCCTTGGCATCTTGATAGGTATTACTTCAGTCATACTTACAGTAGGGCTTGGAGAAGGAGCCCAATCTAGTGTAAGTTCAGCTATTTCTAGTCTTGGAACAAATCTTTTAATAGTTACTCCTGGTAATGTTACCGGTCCAGGAGGAGTAAACGCAGGTCTAGGAACTGCTTCTACTTTAACTTATGCCGATGTAGCTGCTTTGGAAAACCACTACGATGTCCCAGATGTAAAAGCAGTTGCTCCTAGTGTTCAAAAACAACTAAATATGACTTCTAATACCTCCAATTGGTCCGCACCTGTAATTGGAACTACTACTTCTTATGCCCAAATTCGCAATAGAACTATGGCTCAGGGAAGTTTCATTACTCCCCAACAGGTAACAAAGGGAAATAATGTTGTCGTCTTAGGTCAAACAGTAGCTACTTCTTTGTTTCCCAATTCCTCACCAATAGGATCAAATGTTACAATTTCAGGAATTCCATTTAAAGTAATAGGAGTATTGGCTTCTTCTGGAAGTATTGCGTCTTCTAATGAAGACAACTTAGCTATTGTCCCAATTACTACAGCAAAATCTGAACTACTACCCCACTCTAGTTCTAATTCAGTTCAAAGTATTTTTTTAGAAGCCTCATCTAAATCAACTCTGGGAACCGCCTATAATGAGGCTAACAATTTATTGCTTAATTTGCACCATATTACTAATCCTTCTCAGGCTGATTTTACTATTACAAGTCAAACAAACCTACTATCTACTGCCTCAACTATCACTCAAACTCTAACTTTTCTTTTGGGAGGTATAGCGGCAATATCTCTTTTGGTTGGAGGTATTGGGGTTATGAATATTATGTTGGTATCTGTAACAGAACGAATCAGAGAAATAGGACTAAGAAAAGCTTTAGGAGCCACCCCAGGATTAATACGACAACAGTTTTTATTTGAAGCTTTAGTACTGGGACTCATTGGAGGGGTATCTGGAGTTGTCTTAGGATTATTACTTTCACTAATAATTCCGGTTCTAATACCTATACCAATTGTTATTTCTTCAGTTGCAATAATAATTTCAGTATTAGTGTCAGCAACCATAGGAGTAGTGTTTGGAGTCTATCCAGCTTCTAGAGCAGCCAAACTTTCTCCAATAGAAGCACTTAGATCAGAATAATAAAACAAGTAAGACCGAGGACTTCAAGTTTGCATCTAAGTCTGCCTGCAAAGTAGTGGCGCTGGATTTCTAAAAAAATTTTGGTTCCAATAAAAACAAATGCTACATATCTAATCTATTCCAACAACTAATACAAATCTTTTTGGAATAGCATTATAATTACATAGGATGAAATTTTTTAGTCAAACAATAGAGATCAACATAAAAAAATCAATTAGAAAGAATAACAACTGTGGTACTTGGTCTTAGTATCCATCATGTTATTACCTCTGGAAATATATTTATTGCAATAGGACTTTCTGCTTTAGCTGGGTTTGTATCTTTTGTCTCTCCTTGTGTCCTTCCTCTAGTTCCAGCTTATTTATCTCAAGTTTCTGGCATTTCAGCAGCAGATGCCCAATCCGAACAAGGAAACACAAAAAAAGTTTTATTTGCTACTTTGTTGTTTGTTCTTGGGTTTTCAATAGTTTTTGTCGCCCTTGGAGCAGCAATGGGAGAACTATCTTCTTTTTTACTTGCATATAGATTCCTACTACTTCGTTTAGCTGGAATTTTAGTTATCGTAATGGGGCTATTTATGCTGGGCTGGTTTAAATTGCCTATATTGTATAGAGAAGCTCGTCTGTCCCCTAAAAAAATGCCCAAAGGGACTGGGGGAGCTTTTCCTTTAGGGGTAATTTTTGGACTAGGCTGGACTCCTTGTATAGGTCCGACTTTAGCAGTCGTACTTGGAATTGCTGCAAGCAGTGGAAGCATTACTCGAGGTGCTATCCTTTTACTTTCTTATTCTCTAGGGCTAGGAGTTCCTTTTTTATTGATGGCTTTTGGGTTTCGAAGTGCATTACAAGCTTTTTCTAGCTTACGGCGCCATGTAATTACTTTTGAACGTCTAGGTGGAGCAATGATGGTTCTAATAGGTATTATGCTAGTAACAGGTTTTTGGCAAGACTTTATTGTATGGGTACAAGATAGAATCGCTTCTACTGGTTATACTCCTCCTTTGTAACAAAGTTGAAAACCAATAACTGACTCTAGAGATAACTTATTTTTGGTTTTGTCGTTCTAGTTCACGATCTAGTTCTGCTCCTAATAAGACAGTCGTAGAACTTAAAAATAGCCACAATAAAAGAGTAACCACTCCAGCAAAAGCTCCATAACTACTAGATTGATGACCAAAGTGGTTTAAATAAAAAGAAAAAAGTATAGAAGAAACAAGCCACCCTAATACCGCTATCAAACTACCAGGACTAACCCAATCAAAATGTTTATTATCTTTATTGGGTCCTAAAAAATAATAGATAGAAACAAGCAACATTACTGCAAAAATAGATACCAAAAAGCGAATC
>JAJYPT010000118.1 GCA_021795135.1 Actinomycetes bacterium | reverse complement strand
GTTCACAAAGTTGGGGCCTTTTTGACCATAGTTTTACTGAAACCTTTTTAGCAAGAATTCCAGCTACAGCTGTTCCCCATGCTCCAGCGCCTACAACAGATACGGTAAAATACATTTCTCCTAAACCTTAGCCGATGTTTAAAAAAATAAAATCCCAATAAGAAAAATCAATCCATGATTTATGAAAAGACAACTGTTCTAATTCCCATCAAAGCCTTCTCTAAGGCAAAACAACGCCTCAGTAAAACACTAAATCCTTCACTTAGGCACATTCTGGCTATAGCTATGGCTGAAAAAGTAATCGAATCGGTTGGAGATTTAGATTTGAAAATTGTTGCCGATGATCAAGAAGTAATACAGTGGACAAAACAACATAATTTAGATCTTATAATTTCTCCTTTTGAAAATCTCAATAAATCACTTCAGTTTGCATTTGACCAACTAGCTTCCACTAAAACTACTCAAATAGTAGTAGTGCCGAGCGACTTGCCTTTGGCCAAAAATTTAAGTGAAATTCAGTTCAAAACTGGAGTTAATATTATTCCTGATAAGGATTTAAAAGGTACTAATCTATTGAGTATTCCTTTGGGAAAAAGTTTTAAATTTGAATATGGACCTAATTCTTTTAGACTCCATTGTCTCCAAGCTAAAAATATGAATCTTGGGCCAAATATAATTCGAAATAAAAATTTCGAATTAGATATAGATACACCAAAAGACCTAGACCAAATTATAAATTGTCCACCTTGGGATTTTTTATTAAAAAATAAATAGGAAATAATATATGCACCTAGATTTAGATACTCCTAACAATGCTCTTGCAATAGGAGCTCACCCTGATGATATAGATTTTGGAGCAGGAGGCACCCTGGCAAAATGGGCAAGTAAGGGATGTAAAATAAATTACCTAATCTGTACAGATGGCTCCAAAGGATCATGGAATCAAGATGAAGATACTTCTGCTTTAATAAAGATTCGTCAAAGCGAACAAAAAGCAGCTTTTAGAAAAATAGCCCAAAATAATCAGGGTGAAATTGTATTTTTAAATTGGATAGATGGAGAGTTGGAATCTAACTTAGATCAACGTAGTCAAGTATCTTTTTGGATCCGAAAAATTAAACCTGATATCGTCTTAGGTCATGATCCTTGGAAAAGATACCGCCTTCATCCAGATCATCGCCATGCTGGACTGTTGGCAGTAGAGGCAATAGTTGGCGCAAGAGATCCTCATTTTTTCCCAGAACACAAACTAAAAGCTTTCAGACCTAAATATCTAGCACTTTGGGAAGCTGATGAAATTGATTATGTAGAAAATATAGAAGACTTTTTAGATCAAAAAATAGGTGCGCTTTTAGAACATAAAAGTCAACTTCTATCTACTATGAATATTTCTGATTCTTCATCTTCAAAGCAATTAAGCGATTTTGATCAATGGGTAAAAACTACCGCTGCTCAACAGGGCTCAGTAGCAAATGTTGGTTTTGGAGAAGCGTTTAAATTAATAACCCAATTATAAATTTAAAAAATTTGTACAAGTTTGGATTTTATAGGAATTGGAAATAATAAACTTTTTATTCCACTATCTATAGCTCTTAATTTTAATACAAAAAGGCAAAGCTGCAATTATCGCATTATTCAGTTATAAATAAAGACAATGACACCCCAAAAACTATAATTTGCGCGAAACTAAACTAACGGGAGCTCGTAAGGGCTGAGAGGGCTAAGCCGACCGCAAACCTGATCCGGATAATGCCGGCGAAGGGAGGACTATTATGAAAAAAGTTGAATCTAACAAAACACTAAATCGCAAAAAAACCTATATTCAGGGAAAGACTCAAGATATTCAAGTTCCTTTTTCTGAAGTAACACTTTCTGACTCTCCTGATGGAAGTATCAATCCAAGTATTTTTTTATACGATACTAGTGGACCTGGGTCTGAAGCTAGTAAAGGACTTGATCCTTTGAGGACTAAGTGGATACTAGAAAGAAACGACGTAGAAACTTATCAACCCAGACAAGTCACTCCAAGAGATGATGGGCGCAAAGCAGTAGCTCAAGGTGTTGAAAATATTGAATTTCCCCTTCGTAAAACTTCTGTTCTAAGAGCCATTCCAGGTAAATGTGTTACCCAGATGCATTATGCAAAAAAAGGTATCATCACCCCAGAGATGGAATTTATTGCCATTAGAGAAGGAATGGATGCAGAATTTGTCAGAAGCGAAGTTGCCCTAGGAAGAGCAATTATTCCTTCTAATATAAATCATCCAGAATCTGAACCTATGATCATTGGTAAAAATTTTAAAGTAAAAATTAATGCCAATATAGGCAACTCTTCTGTGAGTTCTTCTATTGATGAAGAAGTTGAAAAATTAAAATGGTCTATTCAATGGGGTTCAGATACAGTAATGGATCTTTCTACTGGATCAAATATTCACACCACTCGTGAATGGATAATTCGAAATTCTCCAGTTCCAATAGGAACTGTTCCCATCTATCAAGCTTTAGAAAAAGTAAATGGTAAGGCAGAAGACCTTAGCTGGGAAGTATTTAAAGATACTTTAATAGAACAAGCCGAACAAGGTGTTGATTATTTCACCATCCATGCAGGGGTATTGCTTCGCTATGTTCCTATGACTGCTAAAAGAGTTACCGGAATAGTAAGTCGTGGGGGTTCTATCATGGCAGCTTGGTGTCTGGCTCATCATGAAGAAAACTTCTTATATTCTCATTTTGAAGACATCTGTCAAATAATGAAGTCTTATGATATAGCCTTTTCCTTAGGCGACGGTCTACGTCCTGGTTCAATAGCAGATGCTAACGATGAAGCTCAATTTAGCGAATTGGCAACACTTGGAGAACTAACCGAACTAGCTTGGAAGCATGACGTTCAAGTTATGATTGAAGGTCCAGGACACGTTCCTTTACACAAGATTAAAGAAAACGTTGACCTTCAGATGGAGTTGTGCCACGAAGCTCCTTTTTACACCTTAGGACCTTTAACTACAGATATAGCTCCAGGTTATGATCATATAACTTCTGCGATAGGAGCAGCTACTATAGGTATGTTCGGAACTGCAATGCTTTGTTATGTAACACCTAAAGAACATCTTGGTCTTCCAAACAAACAAGATGTCAAACAAGGAGTTATTGCCTATAAAATTGCAGCACATGCAGCTGATTTAGCCAAAGGATTGCCAGGCACTGCAGTTCGAGATGATGCTTTGTCTAAAGCAAGATTTGAATTTAGATGGCAAGATCAATTTTCTTTGTCGTTAGATCCTGAACTAGCTCAAGAATTTCACGATGAGACTCTTCCAGCCGAACCTGCCAAAACTGCTCATTTTTGCTCTATGTGTGGTCCAAAATTTTGTTCTATGAAAATAAGCCAAGACATACGTCAAACAGCTAAAGATCAAAAAATACAAGAAGAACAAGAAATGATCCAAATTGGAATGCGGGCTAAATCAGATCAATTTTTAGCTGAAGGATCTAGCATTTACCAGCCGGCAAAAGTGCTTCAGCAAGAAAGTTAATCAAAAGAAAAGAAATATATTATATTTCTGCCGATAATATCGCCCTATTAAAAAAAAATAAAAAATATTTTTATTTTTAGCCTCCAATCATAAAAACATCTCTTTAGCTGGAAGATTTTTTTGATTGGAGGCTAATCAAAAAGTACTTAAAAAGAACATTTATCTCCTAACTAAGCCAAAAATCAATATATAAATTTGAATAAGAGATGTATTTTGATAAAGTAGTCCTTGGCTAACTAGTGATGCCAGACATAGTAATTCTTTGACTGTCCCTGAGACCGAAGCAATTACGTTGACTACTAACTATTCCTCACTATATTCTTTGAATATTTTATTTGAGGACAACTCAACCCCAGTCGCAAAAAATCAATTCAGCAAATTTTTGGATAGTTTTTGCTTGACGAAAGGAAAAAATAAACTCTAATGCGTTCTCCTTCACATCCAAATATTTCTTATAAACATTCTTGTACCCAATGTCGCCTACATCGACGCACAAAAAGAAAAAAAGCTCTTCTTACTGCGTCTTTAGCCACTACGGCTATCTTACCGTTGGGAGCAGCCCCTCTTAGTTCTACATTAACCGCAGATACAACTCCCACATCAACACAAGCTCCCACCTCATCAACTACAACAAAAGATGCAGCTACTACCAATATAGTAACTGCTGGGGCTACAAATCCTGCCACTTCTACTGTAGCTTTTGGAAATGCTTCTTCTTTTGTGCCCACATCCCTAAGCCCAAGTGCCTCCCAACTAGCTGCACCGGTTGTGGCTATGGCAACAGTACCTGGTGGCAAGGGTTATTGGCTAGCTGCAAAAGATGGTGGCGTATTTAGTTTTGGGAGTGCAAAATTTTATGGCTCAATGGGAGGTTCCCACCTCAATGCCCCAATCGTTGGCATGGCAGCCACTCCAAATGGACAAGGTTATTGGCTAGTTGGTGCAGATGGAGGAGTATTTGCCTTTGGGAATGCAAAATTTTATGGCTCTTTGGCTAATAAAACCCTAAATCAACCCATTGTCGGCATTGCGTCTACTAGAGGTGGACAAGGTTATTACTTAGTTGCAAAAGATGGTGGAGTATTTGCCTTTGGCAATGCCCACTTCCAGGGTTCTCTAGGTAATAAAGTCCTCAATAAACCCATAGTTGGCATAGCAGTAGATAGCGCTACTGGTGGATACTGGCTAGTTGGTGCAGATGGAGGAGTATTTGCTTTTGGAGCTCCTTTTGAAGGATCACTAGGTGGCACAACTCTCAATAAACCAATTTCAGGCATTGCTGAAGATGCTACTACTGGTGGATATTGGCTAGTCGCAAAAGATGGTGGAGTATTTGCCTTTGATGCTCCTTTCCATGGCTCTCAAGCAACTACGGCTCTAAATACACCTGTAGTTGCAATAGCTCCTTCACAAAACGGAGGTGGCTATTGGCTTGCTTCAGCAATAAAGCCTAAACCTGCACCTGTGGTAGTTACACCTCCAGCACCTGCTTATGTACCCCCAACAACCACAGCTTATGTGCCTCCAACCACAACCTATGTGCCTCCAACCACAGCTTATGTGCCTCCAACCACAGCTGCACCAGCTGCGTCAGCTCCTGTATCTTACACAATGGCACCTGCTCAAAAAGTAGCCCCTACTACTACTGTTGCATCTCATAGTGGTTATTTTGAGCTCACTTGCTATGACCTTAGGGGAACTACAGCTTCTGGAACTCAAGCTGGTCCGGGAACAATAGCTGTAGATCCAAGTGTTATTCCTTTGGGAAGCACTGTAAATATAGCTGGCATGGGCACTTATAAAGCCTTAGATACTGGTGGAGCCATCATAGGAAACCATATTGATATTTGGATGTCTAGTCAATCCCAATGTCTACAATTTGGTGTCCAACACGCCAATGTAACTTGGTAATATAAAAAATATAAAAAATATAAAAATCCGCTTAAGAAATTATGGGAGCTTTAGATTTCCCCTTAAGCGGATTTTTCCTATTCCTGGGACAATTCGACCAATTATTGCACTTTGGTGTCCGTTAGAATTTAGTTGCTCTATAGCGCTTTGAGCTTTACTAGCATCTAAGGCAATCAATAGCCCTCCAGAGGTTTGGGCATCAGCTAGAAGAAGTTGAGACAAAGAATCTGTATTATTTGTCTCAATA
>JAJYPT010000117.1 GCA_021795135.1 Actinomycetes bacterium | reverse complement strand
AATCAAATACCAACCTAAAATAGTACCTATTATTCCTGCAGGAACATTGACGAAAAATATCAATCTCCAACCGCCTAGTGCAATTAACGCGCCTCCTACTGCCGGACCAAGTGAAAGTCCCAATGCTTGAGCTGCTCCTTGAATTCCTATACCTTGGCCAAGTTTTTCAGCAGGTAGTGCTCCTACTATAATAGCTACACTATTGGCTTGTAACATTGCTGCTCCAAAAGCTTGGAGAACCCTAAATGCGTCTAAGGTGCCTAAATTAGGTGCTACTCCACAAAGAGCTGAGCCTATTATAAATATCAAAAAGCCATATGTATAAAGTAACTTTCGTCCAACCATATCCGCTACTCGACCTACTGCTGTGACCATGGCTACTAGAACTAGCAAGTAGGACAACCCTACCCACTGAACAGATCCAAGTGAGGAGTGAAAATCGGTTTTTAGGGTTGGAAAAGCCAATGTTACAATACTTGCATCTAGTTGCCCCATAAAGGCTCCTACGCAAACTGTGGCCACTACCAACCAATAGGCATTAGGGCGACTAGAGATAGAAACAGGTCTTGCTGGTTCTACTAGCAGCCTTCGCCAGCCTTTTACATGAGGGTTATTGGCAGTAGTACTCATTTTGTCATCATCATCAAATTTATGTTTTTCTTTTCTAGTCCCATATTCTAGTATTAGCCTTATTTAGTACATATATTCAAACTATGCTCTAATGAAAATTAATTCTGGCTATACTAAGTAAAAGTAAATTCTACTAGTTTTGCTTTACTAACTTTTGATTCAAGATACCAATTATGGTTTTTATTGGCGGCGTGGCCGAGTGGTTCAGGCAAGGGCCTGCAAAGCCTTGTACAGCGGTTCGATTCCGCTCGCCGCCTCTAGCTTTGACAGATCCTTTCGGGATTTTGGTTGTTTATTTTTAATTATTATTAATGAAAAGAATAAAACATTTTAAATTTTAATAATAATTAAAAATAAACATTTTAATTATTTCATAAATACTAATTAGTATTTATACTTATAAAGCTTATGTCTAAATTTTCACCGCCTCTTTCTACTTATCGCCTTCAGCTCAATCAAAGTTTTGGATTTGCACAAGTAGCAAAAATTGTTCCTTATCTAGCAGAACTAGGTATTTCTCATCTTTACTTATCTCCAATTCTTCAAGCTGTACCCCAAAGCATGCATGGTTATGATGTTGTCAATCCTTTAAAAATAAGTGCTGATTTAGGAGGGGCAGAAGATTTTGAGAAAATGTCGACAGTACTTAAGAAATATAATATTCAAAAAGTATTAGATATAGTTCCCAATCATATGGCCATTGATACTCCTTTGAACAAGTGGTGGTGGGATGTATTAGAAAATGGTCCTTATAGTGCTTATTCATTTTATTTTGATATTGACTGGGATCCTCCTGAAGAAAAACTTCGCAATAGGATTTTGCTAGCAATTTTAGGAGAGCATTATGGAGTTGTATTAGATAAAAAACAAATCCATATAAAGAGACAAGGAGGAAAATTTATTGCTTGTTACTATGACAAGTTAGCTCCTATTTCTCCTCATTCAATTATTGATTTACTTTCTGAGGTTGCTTTGCGTTTAGGAGATGAATTCTGGGCCAGAAATGAAGGGCAAGTCGAAGATATAAATTCTATTCCTACATATATGGAATTAGAAAGTATTGTTGATGCAATCCTCAATTTACCCCTAAAAGCCGACAGAGCAAGTATTAGAAAAAGACATAGAGAAAAAGAAGTTATTGCCAAGCGATTGGAAAAATTATGTTTAGAAGACCCAGAAGTCTCTACAAATATTAATTTGGTATTGGAAGAAATAAATTCTGATCCAGTTCAATTGGATAAGTTATTAGAAAAGCAACATTACAGATTAGCTTTTTGGAGAACAGCTAATCACGAACTTGATTATCGAAGATTTTTTGATATCAATACTTTAGTAGGAGTGCGTCCAGAAGATCCTCAAGTATTTGAAGATACCCATGGTCGTATTTTATCATTAGTATCCGATGGTGAAATTCAAGGACTACGTATAGACCATCCTGATGGACTTGCAGAACCTAAATCTTATTTAGATCAGCTTTATGAAAAAACAAATGGTTTGTGGATAGTAGTAGAAAAGATTTTACACCACGACGAAGAGCTACCATCTTCTTGGTCTGTAGCTGGAACCACTGGTTACGAACTAGGTTCTTGGATCAACAATGTATTGTTAGATTCTTCAGCCAAACAACAGTTAGAAGATGGCTATGTAGAATTATCTGGTAATACAGAGTTATTTGAAGACATAGCCCATAAAGCCAAACATAGGGTTTTGACTGATATGTTGGCTGCCGATTTGTCTCGTTTGGTTGCTTCGTTTGTAAGTATTTGTGAAGCTCATAAAAATTACCGAGATTATACAAGGCAAGAACTTGCCCAAGTACTAGAAGAGACTTTAGTTTGCTTTGAAATTTATAGGACCTATGTAGATCAAGATGGCAATTCTGCAGATACAGATAAATATTGGATTAATAAAGCCATAAAAAAAGCCACTAAAAAAAGACCTGATTTAGATCCAGCTCTGTTCGATTTTCTGTCGAAAATACTTACTGGACAAATAGGAAATAGATTTAGCCTAGAAGCTAAGCTTAGAATAAGATTTCAACAACTTAGCTCTCCAGTTATGGCAAAAAGTACAGAGGATTGTGCTTTTTATGTTTACAATCGACTAATGAGTTTAAATGAAGTTGGATCTGATCCATCTTTATTTGGAATTTCTATTGACCAGTTTCACTCAAAGTGTGTTCTTCGCCAAAACAAATTTCCTTTTGGTCTATCTAGTACCTCAACTCATGACACTAAGCGTTCAGAAGATGTTAGAGCTCGTATTAATGTCTTGAGTCAAATTCCTAATGAATGGCTTCACCAAGTTAGACAGTGGATGAAAGAAAATCAAAAATATAAAACTAATAATTTTCCCGATTCTAATGATGAATATCTTTTTTATCAGACTCTTTTTGGTGCTTGGCCTATATCTATCTCAAGGATTAGTGCCTATATGGCAAAAGCTACTAAAGAAGCAAAAGTTTTTACTTCTTGGGTAGATCCCAATCAAGCCTATGATGAAGCTTTGCAACGCTTTATTGAATCAGTTCTTTCTGATAAAGAATTTATTTCTAAATTCAAAAAATTTACCGAAACCTATATAGAAGCTGGTCAAATTAATTCTTTGTCTCAAACAGCTCTTCGCTTATGCCTACCAGGTATTCCTGATACATACCAAGGTTGTGAACTTTGGGACTTGAGCCTTGTTGATCCTGATAACCGCAGGCCAGTGGATTTCAATATTCGCTACAAATTATTAAAAGAGCTTCCCTTTTTGAGTACAAAACAAATTTGGGATAGAAAAGATGAAGGTTTGGCGAAGTTGGCGGTAATTAAAGCTTGTTTAGATTTGCGTAATCAATTTCCCGATTCATTTGGAAAAAAAGGAATTTACGAACCAATAATTGCCAAAGGCGTCAAATCAGACCACGTAATAGGATTTTTAAGAGGAAGTAAAGTAGCTGTTATTGTTCCTCGCTTGATTTTAAATAAAGACTACGACTGGGAGGATACTTTTGTAAAATTACCTCCTGGTAATTGGAAGGACTATTTTAGTCAAGCTGAATTCAATCAAAATTCGATATTGGTAAAAACATTATTTAAAGATTTCCCAATATCTTTATTGTCGAGACAGGATTAGATGAAACCAAGACTATGGGCTCCCTTTGCCTCAAGGGTAGAAATTGAAATTTTAAATCAGGATCCTAATTTGATTTTAAAGATGGATCCTGTAAGATCTATCAATTCATTAGGGTGGTTTGAACTTCAAGATATCGATTTGAAACCTGGAACAGATTATCGTTTTATATTAGATAAAGAACAAGTAGTTCCAGATCCTCGTTCTGTTTGGCAACCTGAAGGAGTTCATGGACCTTCTAGGGTTGTAGATCATAATTCATATAATTGGCAGGACGATACGTGGAAGGGATTCTCACTTTCTTCAGCTGTTATTTATGAATGTCATGTAGGTACCTTTACCCCAGAGGGAACTTTTAAAGGGGTAATGAAAAAACTAGATTATTTAATAGAACTTGGTATAAATACTTTAGAACTAATGCCAGTATCTGAATTCCCAGGACGGTGGGGATGGGGATATGATGGGGTAGATCTTTATGCAGTTAGAGATAGCTATGGGGGACCTCAAGGACTTAAAGAATTAGTAGATTCTTGTCATCAAAAAGGCATTGCTGTAGTCTTAGATGTTGTCTATAACCACTTTGGCCCTTCTGGCAATTATTTATCTAAGTTCGGTCCGTATTTTAGTGACAAATATAGCACTCCATGGGGAGATGCTATCAATTTAGACGAATCTGGTAGCGACGAGGTAAGGAATTTTCTTATTGACAATGCTGTTACTTGGTTCAAAGATTTTCACTTCGATGCTCTTCGCTTGGATGCTATTCATGCAATTTTTGATACTTCGGCTACTCATTTTTTAACTCAACTATCTGATCGTATCCAAGATCTTTCTGCTGAAATAGGTAAGCCTTGTTATTTGATCGCAGAATCAGATCTTAACAACCCCAGAGTCATTTCACCTATTGAAATAGATGGTTTTGGATTTGATTCTCAATGGAGCGATGATTTTCACCATAGTTTATGGGCTATTTTGACTAACGAAACAAATGGTTACTATGCAGATTTTGGAACTATTGCTGATTTAGCAGAAGCTTTTAAATCAGCTTTTGTATATAAAGGTCAATATTCAATTTTTAGAAATAGATCGCATGGATCTCATCCTGTAAACAAAAGGTATTCTAATTTTCTTGCATATATTCAAGATCACGATCAAGTAGGCAATAGAGCTATTGGGGATAGACTTTCTCATGTTGTAGATCTAGACTTTGTCAAAATGGCTGCTGGTTTGGTTTTGGTATCTGGTTTTATTCCTATGATTTTCCAAGGAGAAGAATGGGCAGCTTCTACGCCTTTTCTTTATTTTAGCGACCATAGCGAACCTGAACTTGGTCAAGCAGTAACTCAGGGACGTCAAAAAGAATTTGCTTCTTTTGGGTGGGATCCTTCTTGTATTCCAGATCCTCAAAGTGAATCAAGTTTTTTAAATTCAAAGCTCAACTGGGATGAACTTGGAGAATCCAAACATCAAGAATTGTTGCAGTGGTATAAAGATTTGTTACGTTTGCGCAAAGATGGAAAGTCTTTAGGTGATTGTGCTTTAGGAAAGATAGATATTGAGTATAGCGAAGAAGAAAAATGGCTAATTATAAGAAAATCTTCCAAATTAGCAATAGTGAATTTTTCAGACTCTAAAGCTGGTAGTAATCTTAGTTGGATAAAAAATAGTGTAAAAGTTTTACTTTCTTCACAAAAAGTGGATTTAGAAGATCTACGCAAAGGTTATCTTCCGCCTAAAAGCTTTATTTTCTTAGAGCTTAATTGAATTATTCTTGTAATTAATTACCGATTCTTTACTGTTTCATTTCTTTTCGTTAACACTTATTGTCCAAAGTTAAGATACGGCTTGGTAAGTACGAGTTTTAAAGGTACTAGCTTTGCTGATCAACTTAAAGAAAATATGGGACCTGGGGGAGATAATGAAAAAAATTTATCCAAAAATAGTCAAAAAGGGTTTTAGCTTAACTAAGTCAGCCAAAATAGG
>JAJYPT010000116.1 GCA_021795135.1 Actinomycetes bacterium | reverse complement strand
CACCAAACAAGGCTCAACTAGGCGACTTCAACAACTTCTATCCAATTTAGGATACCTACCTTTCAATTGGACTTCTGCTAATAAATCAAGCACTAGTTTAAATTCAACTTCTACAATTGCTTCAAAGGTTTACACAGCTCCTAATGGTAACTTTTCCTGGCAATGGCAACCTCCTTCGAGATTAGCTGCTCTTTGGCAACCAGGTAACTACAATGTCATGGTAAAAGGTGCTGTAATGGCTTTTGAGCATGTAGATGGTCTCAACCCAGTGGGTAGATCCAACCCTTTACTATGGCCTTATTTAGCAAAAGCTGTAGCTAGTCATAAAACTAATCCAAATGGCTATGCTTGGGTAGATGTTTCAAAGACGATTCCAGAACATCTTATACTATGGTTCAATGGTAAACCTACACTAGAGTCACCTACCAATACTGGAATTCCTGCTACTCCTACTCATAGCGGGACATATCCTGTTTATCTTAGATATCGCAGCCAAGTTATGAAGGGTAGAAATCCCAATGGCTCAAAATATTCAGATTTAGTTCATTGGGTGTCTTATTTCAATGGAGGCAATGCTGTCCATGGTTTTGTTAGAGCCTCTTATGGTACACCTCAAAGCTTAGGATGCGTAGAACTTCCTATTGCAACTGCGGCTCAAGTTTGGCCTTATTTACATATTGGCTCTCTTGTGACAGTTCACCCATAAATTAATTACAAATTTAAACAAAAATCCTTAGGGGAAATAATTTAGAAAAATTTCCCCTAAGGATTTTTGTTTAAATTTTTTCTATTATCAATACAGCAAAGTCTTGGTTTTGATCCGTCCACCAATTAGAAATACCAAATCCCATGGGTTCTAGTTCTTGTGCCAATTTTTCTTTGGTAAATTTTGCACTTATTTCTGTAAGTATTTCTTCTCCTTGGAAAAAAGGAACCATCAAATCAAGATCTTTTATATAAACATTTTGATCTCGCCTTGAGCGTAATCTCATCTCAATCCATTCTTGTTCCTTATTCCAAATAGCAACATGTTCAAAAGAACTAAGATCAAAATTTGCCTGTAATTCTTTATTCAATACATTCAATACATTCAAATTAAATTCAGCAGTAATTCCTTTTGCATCGTTATATGCATCAATAAGCCTTTGGATAGATTTTACTAAATCCACACCTAAAAGTATTAAATCTTTTTGATTTAGCAACTTATAAAGACGTTGAAAAAATATTTGTCTTTGGTCGGGCAATAAATTACCTAAAGTTCCACCTAAAAATGCAATAAGAGTTTTGCCTTGAGGCTCTAGTCTGTCTAGATGATTTTCAAAATCGCCTACTATGCCCACAACTTCTAAATCTTGATACTTTTCAACAATAGCTTTGGCTGAAAGGCGCAAAGTTTGTTCACTTACATCAAAAGGAACAAATTTTATAAAAGATTTAGTCTTAGATAAAGTATCCAAAAGAAGTTTGGTTTTTTCAGAATTACCAGAGCCTAGTTCTATCAAGGTCTCTAACTCTAATTTAGATATATCAATAGTATGTTTAGTAAGAATTTCAGTTTCTGCTCTGGTTTGATAATATTCAGGTAAAGTTGTTATTTGTTCAAATAACTGAGAACCATTTTCATCATAGAACCATTTAGGGGAGAGTTTTTTCGGATACGAACCCAGTCCATCTATTACATCTTGACCAAGACAAGAAACCCGATTTGATGGATCTAGATAAACTTCTATTTTGAAATTAGAACTCATTTATCCCAAACTTTCTAAATTGATGGAAGCAATTTCTACACTTTGATGATTTAGCTCAACTAAAGTCCTGTCTTGGATTTGTCTCCAAGAGGGATTATTGTCATACGGTTCCGAAGCTAAAACTCTACCTTGTTTGGATGGTCCAGCTTCTTCTAGTAAATATAAAGAATCCCCCCATGCAGTAGCAGAAAGATTTTTTCCATCAGAAATAACCATATTGAACCTTCCTCCACAAATCTCAGAAGCTATGGATAGAGTTTGGATTAAAGATTGACTAAGGGAGGTACCATTTAGGAGATAGCTAAGACAAAGACTAAATAAAACTTCTGAATCACTTCCTCCTTCTTGTCTCCAAGAAGAAGTTTTTTGTACATAATCTCGAAAAATTTTTCCCTTTTCCCCAATAAAATCCTCTACTGCTCCATTGTGTGCAAATAACCATTTGCTGTTAGTAAAAGGTTGAGTATAACTTTCATCCACAGGCAAAGGAGGAGTAGCGCTTCTAACAATACCTAGCACAACCCCACTAGATATCAAGCCTGCAATATTTTGGAAAGAACTATCAGACCACATAGGCTTAGTAGTTCTATAGCGAGCAGGTTGGTCCCTAATTGACAAATCGTACCAACCTACGCCAAACCCATCAGCGTTTATTGTTCCAAAACGTTGAAATCGAGGATTGTAAGATTGTCTATTCAAACTATATTCAGGCAAGAATAATAAACTATTCAAATCAACAGGAGGACCAATATATCCTAAAAAGCGACACATTAAATTGATCGCGCGCAGCGAAATCCGGAAAATATTTGACGACGCTGAGGAAAATCCCAATTTCGGAATGTATTCCTAGCTACTTGAGAACTAGAGGCCCAAGATCCACCTTTTAGGACTTTATAGTCAGAACCAAAAAATACTTTCGAATATTCATCATAAGGAAAAGACTGATAGCCAGGATAAGGAGTAAAATTGTTTCCCACCCATTCCCAAACATCTCCAATCATTTGATGTATACCATATTTACTAACTGAGTTAGGATAAGTTCCTATTCTAGTAGGACCAAATCTTAGATGATTCAAATTAGCCTTTGAGTCATCTGGATCCGCATTACCCCAGGGAAAACGGGCCTTAGAGTTAGACTTTGGATCCCAACTCGCTGCTTTTTCCCATTCAACTTCTGTAGGAAGACGTTTGTTAGTCCATCTTGCAAAGGCATCTGCTTCATACCAACTAACATGTTGAACTGGCTCTTGGGGATCAATTGCTTCTTCCCATCCAAAACGGTTACGAATCCAAGATCCCTTAGAGTCTTGAGACCAAAATAAAGGAGATTTTATATTTCCTGATTGAACCCATTCCCATCCCTTGTCAGTCCAGTATTGAGGATTTGAATATCCTTGATCTAACATAAAATTTAAAAATTCACCATTGGTAACAGGAAAAGTATCCATAAAAAAATCTTCTACAAAGACTTCATAAGAAGGTCTTTCATTGTCATATGCCCAAGGATCAATATCGGTTCCCATTCGAAAATACCCTCCAGGAATCAAGGTTTCCTTGTCCTGAGTTGGTACTTTATTTAACAATGGAGCGGGTTTAGGAGACAGCAATGGGTCTTTCATCAACTGTAAAGTTGCAAGAATTGTTTCATCATGTTGATGTTCATGTTGGATTACGAGCCTGTAAATAAAAGAATTATCAACACTACCTTTGGGTTGATCTAAAGAAGTTTTGTCTAAGACATCTAAGGCTCTTTTTCTTATTTCTGAAATATATATTCTTGCTTTTTCAGGTGAGAGCAGATCCAAAGAAGGGCGTTGGGATCTTGGATGGCTAAAAGCATCGTAAATGTCATCATAGCTAGGATCATAAGCTGTAGATCCTAGCTCTCTTAGTAGCCACAAATCTTCATAATTTCCCACATGAGCTAAATCCCATACTAACGGAGACATCAAAGGACTATGTTGGGTAGTTAGTTGAAAATTATCTAGTGGATCCAAAAGAGATAAAGAATTTTTACGTACAAGTTCAAGCTGATTTGCAATTGTTTGTTTTAGCCCCATTTTCACTTCCTTCCATTAATCTTGAGTTAAAAAAATTACTTGATAAAGTCAATCCTTTAGATATATAGCGATCAAAAAATTTTTCACATAAATTTATTACTGATACATCTAAGCTTTGTCTATATAACGCATCCATGGCAAAACCCCAACACTTTTGAGCTGCTTGAAACAAAACCTCATCTCCCAAACCTAACTGAGCAGCTTGATTCCACCTTTTACCAATATGAGAAGTTGCCTCTAGAGCTTTTTTAGATGCTATGGGGTCTTCAAATAAAACTGTAGTTATAGCTATTGCAACTTCCCACCAAGGATCTGGCAAGGAATCTATCATTCTCAGTTCCAGCCATCCTTTTGGTCTAATTGGCGGAAACAAAGTAGTAAGATGATAAGCAAAATCTTCCAAAGTGGGATAACCTAACTGGTGACCTTGGAGAATCCAGTCTCGAAAACTAAAGCTATTTCCAAAATACCCATAATTTCCATTTTTTTCTTTTATCCCCATAACCTTGGCATTTAAAGCATATTCAGCCCAGCTACGAGAGGGAGGCTTTAGGTATTGAGAATCAAAAACAGGAGAAGTTCGAGAATGATCCATTTTTGCCCAATTGGCCAAACGGGCTGAGTGAAAAATTTCTGTCCCTATCTTTGCAGGAGAATTTGCAAAACAAGCTGCTAACACTGGTCCCAAACAATGAGCTAATTGCCATCTTTGTTCCATCCCAAGAGAGCCTTGTAAATCTATATTTATTTGTATAGAAGCAGTGCCACACATCATAGTTCTGCCTTCAGAACCAAAAGAATCAAAGAAACTTTCCATTGTTACATACCGTGACCAAGGAACAATTCTTTCATAAGGCCTTTTGGTATCTAGTCCAATTCCAACTAGATCAATATTAAAGTCGTAAAGTTTTTCTTTTAAAATTGAATAATCAGATTTTACGCTTTCAAGTAAAGCGAAAAGGTTTGAATAGGTGCAGGTACTGAGCTCAAGTTGTCCTCCTGGTTCCAAAGATAATTTAGAACCAGCTAATAAGGGCTGTGTTGAATTTACGATTTTAGTGAGTAAATCAAAAGACACTTTCTCATTTAAATTTCCCAAAACAAAAGTAAGCCATTCAAGCTCAACTCCAACTTTTCCTCTAGAGCCCCCTGAAAAACAATTGTTATCAACAAAATTATAAATATCTTCTATACTAAGACTCTCACTAGCTGAAGGCATTAATTTATTACTTCCATTTAAACCGCCTCTGCCTTTTTAACCTCTTACCCTTAGTAATAAAGATTTAAGCTAAAAAGTTAATTTTATCTAAAATCAGTAGCATCACGAATAATACTAGCTATGGACTCAGATTTTACTTCATCTAAATGTATGTAACTAGCCCCCATAGAAGTGGCTAATTTAGAAGCCATTGCTAATTTAAAACTACTTTGTTCTGTATCTATTACGCTGCAAGGTATTTTACAACGCCTGACTTCTTCACCAGCTAATAAAGCCTCTTGCATTGGATCTAATCCGTTAGCAGACCAAGTTGCTTTTGCATCTGAGATAACTACAATAAAGGGTTGATATTTTTTTGATAGACCATCTTTACAAATCTCTAAAGATTTTCTTATACCTTGAGCCAAAGGAGTAGTACCACCTGTAGCTAAATTAGCTAGCCTAGCTTTGGCTATTTCTATACTTCCAGTAGGCTTAAGTACGACTTTGGCTTCTTTGTCTCCAAAAGAAATCATTGCCAGGCGATCTCTGTTGGTATAAGAATCAAGCAACAGGGAAAAAATAGCACCTTTGATAGCTTCAATTCGCTCAATAGTACCCATAGACCCAGAAGAATCTACGACTAAAATTACTAAATTAGCTGATTTTGATTCAAATTTTGCCTGCATTAAATCTTTTTTTTCAAATCTTAAAGGACGCCTCCAAGCTTGTGAATCTTTTTGTTGTTCAAAAGCTTTTCTCGCTAAACCTGCTTGAATAGTAGGCTGAATAGCT
>JAJYPT010000115.1 GCA_021795135.1 Actinomycetes bacterium | reverse complement strand
TTTTTAAATTTTGATTATATAAATCTAAAATTTTAATAACTCTTTAGACTTACCACATAGCTAAAATCTTCAAATTTACAATGCAGAAAAATTTACAAACCAAAAATTTAGCTATTCAAGCAGAAACAGAAGATAAAACTGCTTCTACTCTACGTTTTAATTCATGAGCAGGCGCAGCTCCTACAATCCTATCAACAACTTTTCCCTTTGAGAAAAACAATAAAGTTGGGATTCCTTGTACCTGATATTTAGCAGAAATGGTGGGGGCATTATCTACATTGAGCTTAACCACTTTTAGCTTCCCAGCCATTTGAGTTGCTAAGCCTTCTACTATAGGAGATATCATACGGCATGGTCCACACCAAGGAGCCCATAGATCAACTAGAACAGGTAAAGTGGATTTTTCTACAAGTTGAGAAAAATTAGAAGCTTCAGCATCTACTAGCCAAGGAAGATCCCCATGACATTGTCCACAGTGAGGAACCCCAGGAGCGCTAAGTGGAAGTCGATTTTTTTTACCACATGATGGACAAGCAACAATTCCATTAGACATCTTAAGCTCTAACTCGGGTAGATTGAATCCCACCCACAAGATCTATTACTTTATTAAAACCATTATTAACCAATAAATCTGCTGCTTGAGAACTACGACCTCCTGATTGACAAAAAACTGCAACTGGACGATCTCTGTTTAATTCACCTAAACGTTGAGGAAGTTCTCCCAAAGGAATGTTTATCGCATCGGGCAAAGTCCCACTTACAAATTCAGATCTTTCTCTAACATCGATCAGCTGACCTCCTCGACTAACTACTTCTGCTGCACGAGTTGGGGGAAGTACTTCATATCGCATATATATTTTAGCTTCCTTTCTAAGATTTAGTTAAAGATCTTTAGCTGGTAAAACCTCTAAAAGTAATTATTCATTCCCTAAAATCAAAAAAAAACAAATGGTCTTATTCCCCTCTCATTGTTGTACATGCAAGAAATAAACACTTTGTTTATTGCATCTAAACGCCCTCTTAGAGCATTGTATATACCACTTTGATACTTTTATATCAGTGTTTGAGATAAAGGTAATCTTTTAAAACAATTACGGGGGTAATAACAATTATGGGGGAACGTAAAATCAAATATAGATCTAATTCATTTTCATTTAAAGCTAAACGTAAAATAGGATATTTAGCTATTGGTTCATTATTGCTAAGTGCTTGTGGCTCAACCGCTGCTGCAGCAACAACAAATACAAAATCCTCTCTTCCTTCAGGATTTCCAACTTCTTGGAAACAATATGGGGGAAACTCACTCCATAATGCAGCATTTTCAAATAGTTCCAATTCCAAAGCTTATTCATGGAATTTTGCAGAAGCTTCAGCGTTACCTCTGACTGCTCCTGCTAAAGACCAATCTGTGCTTGGAGCAAAAAATGCTCCAGTCAAAACAACTCAAGATTTAGGAAATTCGGTGGGAGTGAGCGCTGTAAATGGAATCATATATAGCGAAAGTGATATGGGATACATATACGCTCTAAATGCCGCCACGGGTAAACAAATCTGGAGGGCTCATGGAAACAATGCCTTTATGGGAAATCCAGTAGTTGCTCATGGAGTAGTCGTAGCAGGTAGTGGAGATACAGGGTTTTCTTTTACTCAAGTTTTAAATATGCTCCATAAAAAGCCTATGGTGCGTGGACTAGGTTGGGCTTCTATATATGGATTTAATGCCAAAACTGGTAAAAAAATGTGGTCAGTACCAACCAAAGGCGAAGACATGGCGAGCCTAGCTGAAAAAAACGGTGTAGTTTATGAAGGAACTGGAGGCGGTCATATAATAGCTATCAACATTACCTCAGGGAAAGTTCTTTGGAAAACAACAGTTGGTGGATTTGACTCTATGTCATCTGCAGCAGTTTCGGGAAACACTGTAGTTCTTGGATTTACCAATCCAAATTATCTAATAGCTGTAAATGCTAAAACTGGTGCCGTTATTTGGAAGCAGACAGTTGCTGGAATAGCAAATACTGGTATAGGAGATAATTCTCCTTCTATAGATGCCGCTAAAGGACTTGTTTTTCAAGATTCAGTTGTCAATGCTAATCCCAAAACTAAGACAATGAATCTTGAAGTATTTGCTACAAATTTAAAAACAGGCAAGTTGGTTTGGCAGCAAAAATTGGGCAGAGGACCAGTACCTCCTGCTTACAAAGCTGGAATTACCATGGTCCATAACGGAACTGTCTATGTTGGAACCCCAAATCTAAGCACCTTTTTTGCTCTAAATGAGACAACTGGAGCTATCAAGTGGAGCTATAAAATCCTAGGAGCAGGTCCAGCTGGAGCTGGTAGAGGTGGCGCTACTTTTTACCACGGTATAGTTTGGCTTGCTGCTGGGAAAAATATCTACGCACTAAACCCGACCAATGGAAGCCTTCTTGGTAAATATGTAGGCGGGGGACGTTATGGGATAGTAAATCCAGTAATAGTTGGAGCTACGATGTATCTAGGAAATTCTTGGGGATGGACTCAAGCTATTCCTCTTTCTAAGATCTACCCAAACTGGAAAAATACCCCCTAACAGTCTAGGTAGAAACGCAAAGGGGAAATATATTAATTATATTTCCCCTTTGCGTTTACGCTTATTGTCATACATATTAGAATCAGCAAGACTCCATGCTTTTATCATAGAACCTACTTTATTTCTTTCGCATCCACCTACAGAAGCTGCTATTCCTTCTTCACTAAGCATGTTACGCAATCTTGATATAAAACCTTCTAGCTCTTCAGAGGTACAATTAGGAGCAATAATTCCAAATTCGTCGCCTCCTAATCTAGCTATTATATCTCCATCCCTACAACTTTTCTTAAGCAAATTTGCACACATCCTAAGTAAAAAATCACCACTTAAATGTCCTTGGGTATCATTAATGGTCTTAAGATCGTCTAAATCCAATACGACAACTGAAGCAGTATGTTGATAACGCACGCAACGACTTTCTTCTATTTCTAATGATCTTTCCCAGGCTCTACGATTGCCCAAAAGTGTCAGAGAATCAACAGTTGATTCTTTTTCTGCAGTATCAGCCCTGATAAAAGCCTCTCTAGCCCTAGATTCAGCGTCTAATAAAGCAGATAAAATTAAAAGATTTCTATCAATTGCACTTTTTTGACGCTGAGTAAAAGATTTAGAAGTATCATCCATTATGGGATAAAGGAAACCCAATGTAATATCAGAAGAATTTTTGATTAAAAAATGTATATTTTGCTCAGTTGTTGGGAGAATAGATGTCTCTCCGCTGGAGCTAACAGCCAAAAAACTCTTATGATTTAAAACAATATTCCAAGAAGTGATTTTGGTTTCTTTGGAGAGTTGTTCAAGAACTGCCTGTATAGCCTGCGCCAACAAGGTCCCAGATCCTTCAAAATCAGAAAGCTGAAGCTGTTTCAAAATGGCGCTCTGGTTGTTTGTCTGCATAGAATTATTATCTCAATAGACCATAAATACTAACTACAACGCTTCCATGCGTCATCAAATATTCATAATTGTTAATAATTCCCGCAAACAATTGCCATCCTAAAGTTTATTTAACTATCATACAACACAACTAGCTTTACTAGTAGTTCTCAATTGAGTATGAAACTAGATAATCAACATAATCAATGACATAAGGAATTAAAATTGATTAGTGACAAGGAATTTTTTCCTTGTCACTATATCACTCAGTATTGAAAACTAATAGTAGTCCAATACTTATATAGTCGTTCGTCTAAACCCACCGGAGTTACCTATAATCAAGGCAACTATCAGCCCTATAACCCCAACTACCATCAAAATGATGCCTACTGTTTGTATGCTAATTCCTGCAACTGCAAATTTAACTGCAAATGCAAGAACTGCTCCTAATGCTATAAAAAATATGCTTAAGCCAATTCCCATTGTTCTAGCCACCCCTAATATAAAATTTCTAACTTTAATATTAGTTGTGCCCTTTAATAAAAATTACAAACCTATGACACAGACAGCAAAAAGGTTATGGAATTATGTTACTAATTAGGATTAGAAATTTACCTTAGACAGCTTTAACAGAACTAGCTTGTAATCCTTTTTGTCCTTGGACGGTCTCAAATTCTACTCTTTGACCTTCAACAAGCTCTCTGTAACCTTGCATGTCTATTTCGGAATGATGCACGAAGAGGTCGTCGCCTCCTTCGTCGGGAGTAATAAATCCAAACCCTTTTGTAGCGTTAAACCACTTCACCGTGCCTACTGCCATTTTGTTTCCTTTCAACTTCAGTCCAAAACTCGGACTTTACAGTAAAACTTACGTTCTACTGAACTTGGCTAGTCTAGTCGTTAAATTAGGAAAAATAAATACTAATATAAAATTAAACTTCCTAAAAACTTTAAACTCCTAGAAAAGCTCCTATTTTTCTAAAAATATACATCATTAGAAAAACTTTCTAATGTATATTCTATCAATTATATTCTTGATAAGTCTCAACAAATAATTTACAGCTCAAAAATTCTCTGGTATTTACTTATCAAAGAGGAGTTGGGGTAAAAAGCTCGTGGTTTTAGTTATGGAATATAGAATTCGCTTGAACTTTGATATGGCTTGTATGCAAACCTTGCCATCTTGAATCTTGGAATCTTACGGCTTAGTCAGGGAAGCAATCAACTCTCATTATTTATTTGGCTAAGAAAGGCTATTGTGGATTTAGACTTTGAAAAAATTCTAGAAGCTGCCAAGTTAGGACAACAATGGGCCTTTGAAAAACTATACCTTCAACTTTCTCCTGCTGTTGTAGGATATTTGAGACTTCAAGGCTCTCTAGATCCCGAAGCAAGCACTAGCGATGTTTTCCTAGGTGTTTTCAAAGGAATTAAATCTTTTTCAGGAAATGAATCCCAATTTAGGTCTTGGGTTTTTACCATCGCTCACCACAAGTTGATTGATGAAAGAAGAAAACCAAAACTAATTGAAGTAGGAATAGATTACGAAATCATAAATAACAAATCTTTTGAAAAAACAAGTGAAGATATTGCTATAGAAAATATAGGTAATAAAGATTTACAAAAAATATGCCAAGATCTATATGCCGATCAAAGAGATGTAATTCTCTTACGATTATTAGGGGGTTTTACCATAGAAGAAACGGCTAAAACTTTAAATAAAACCCCCGGAGCTGTCAAATCTCTTCAGCATAGGGCCATAAAAGCTCTCAAGAAAAAAATATTACGAAATGCCATATCCTTATAATAGTTTTTACAGATCACACAAATTGAAATGTCTAAATTGAATCCTAAAACTAATAAATTTCTAAATGACAATTTGAGTCAGAAAAAAAATTCCTCTAATTCCCAATCTTTAGATCCTTTAGACGATTTCTTTTCACAAATAAAATCTTTGGCTAACCAAGATCCTCCCCCCATGAGCGAAGAATTAAAATTATTTTTAACTAACCATCCTCAAGAGATGGAATCTAGCTCCCCAAAGGTTTCTTATAACCCAATAGTTACTTTAGATAATAAAACTGTTACTTCTTCTTTTGTTTTACATGCTGGTAAAAAAATAACTATTGCAGCTGCAATAGTTATTTTGGCTTTATCTGTATTGAATTTCAATACCATATTCCCATCCTCTATGCGAAATCCTATCTTTCAAGTAATAAATTCTATTTCTCCTTTTACACAAACTCCCCAACATAAGATTTCAAACCTTAGACAAAACTCCAAATCTAATCACAAATCGAACATCAACAATCATCTGACACCTATTACTTCCAAAAGCTCAAGTACTTCCAATAAAGACTCAGTCTTTATTGG
>JAJYPT010000114.1 GCA_021795135.1 Actinomycetes bacterium | reverse complement strand
CTCTGGCCTTACGCACATTGAGGTCATTCCCTGCGTGGAACCATAATATTGGGCTCCACCTAATGCTGATACTTCTCCTGCTCCAGATACTTCCAAATAACCTCCAGTTGGTACTGGTGCAACTCCAACTATTGCAGAATTTCCTACTAAATTAGATTCCATAGAAATATTGTGTGAAGTATTGGTTAATTGGGTAGTAAAAGAATCAGCAGACTTAGGTATAGCTGCAGTAGGCAAAGCAGCTACAGCCATAGACATTGCAGTAGCTGAAAGAATAGTTTTGGGTCTAGTTTGTTTCCTGGCTTTGTTTGTCTTAGTCGACTTATTAGATTTTACAATCATATATGGCTCTCCTTGACACTATATACATAAGTGGAATAGATGCAGGTGCAGCGTAGAAAAACTAATTCTTATTCTAGATTTAGCCCTAATAGTGACAGACAAACTAGTTTGAATAGTAGAGATTCTTAGGGGAATTCTACTTATTTAAATGAATGACAACTGTAAAACATGACATTATTTATCATTGAATAGTTTCTGTTGGAGCATCTTCATCTAATTTTTTTTATATATATTTATTCGGTAGATATCTTTGCCTGCTTTAACAATCCTTCCTATAAGGGTCCTACCAGGAGAAATTGGGGAGATATTTTTATCTTTAGGGTTGGTTTTTCCAAAAATGTTTTGTTTTACTTATTTATGAATTTGCTACAGACCAATTAGAAAAGATCTTTAGATCAACTTGGCTAACAAAGATAGTTTTCTAATTGGAACAATAAAGAGCATTTTTATACGGAGATGCCAAATATAAAAAATACTAAATGATTTATTTATTGTTTATATTTATTTCGGTTGTTTCCAAAGTCTTGGGATGTCAACAAGGGTTTTAGGATAATCTTCAAATAACCAATGAGAAAACCTTTTAGATATATAAGGTTTTCCAGCTCCTCTAACGGCTAGGTCGGCTCCAGTTGGACTTTGGAGCAATTTAGATATAACCATAGTCAAACTATGTCCTGTTCCAAGGTATCGTCTAACTGCATTATAATAAATCTCATGGGCTAGCAAAGACCGGTGTTTTTCTGATTCTAAAATAGACATTGCAGCTAAATGCCCAGTAGTCAAAGCTTGAGCAATGCCCTCACCAGTCATTGCATCTCCAGCTCTTGCAGCATCTCCAACAAAAAGAACCTTACCATCTTTTGCAAAGAGTTTTGTAGTTGTTATACGAGTAGGAATAGGCCATGCTCTAAGCACAGAACAAGCTTTGGCGTCTTTTCCTAAAACTTGTTTTATGCCACTACGTTCTAATAAAGTGTTCCAGGTTTTTTTCATCTCGCCACTTCTTTGGCCGCTTTTTCTTTTTATTCCAAATCCCACGTTTGCTTTTCCTTCTCCTACAGGGAAAGACCAAGCATAGCCAGGCAATATTTCTGGTTCGAAAAATACCCATAGTTCATTTGGGTCTTGGGAGACATTAGAAAAATATTGACGAAAAGCATGCCAATCTCCAAGGTATCCTTGTTGTTCAAAGACCCCAAAAGCTTTACGCGTAGGAGACCACATGCCATCTGCTCCTATTACATAATTGCAGTTGATTTGTCCTAGATTCTCGACATCTAAAATTATTTTACTAGATGACTTTGGATCTAAAACGCCTTTGAATTTACATCCTTCAAAGACTTTTATACCCTTTGTTTTGGCCAAATTTACCAAAGCTGAATCTAGATCATAACGAGTTGCAGTTGCCATGAGTCCTTTAGAAAGACCTAGTGTGGCAATGGATGATTTTGGAGAAGACAATATGGCTCGGTTTATAGGAGTCCAAGACTTTATTTGGGTAGTGTCTAGTCCTAATTTGTCTAAGGATTTAATTGCACTAGCAGTCAGTCCATCTCCGCAATATTTTTCCCGTGGAAATTGAGCTTGATCTATTACAGTTACGTCTTTGCCACCTTGGGCTAAAACTATTGCTGCTGATATTCCCCCTGGACCTGCTCCTATGACGGCTATATCTGTTGAGATCATCTTAGTCGAGGCCTAATTGTTGTCTAAGTCGAACTGTTTTGCTTTTTGTAAGCCGTATCTGACCATTTCGCTAAATTGTTCAGGGTGGGTAATGTGACCTCCATGGTTGGCCCCATCTATTTCATAAAAAGAACTAAATTGTATTTGAGATGTTACAAACTTGGTAGAGGATTTAAAATAGTCATTTGTTTTGGATCCATTGGCACCAATAACGGGAACATGAATTTGACTAAAGTCATAAGGAGCTTGTTTTTCTATTGAAAACAGCTCTGTTGTCAAAGCTGCTCCTTCTTTTTGACGTTGTTGTTTTGTTTTTTCAGGAAGAGATTCCCAAGTTCTTTCTCCAGCTACAAATTTAATAAATTCTTCAGCTGCTTTTGCATCAGGATTAGCCGAATTGTTAGGGTCTCTAGCAGTAGAAAGTGCAATGCCTCCTGGGGTTGTGGGCGGCCACCAGTCCAACCAAGGCAAAGGAGGCTCATAAGCTATAATTCCTGTTACCAAAGCTGGTTCTTTTTCTGCCAAAGATAAGGCTATATTTGATCCAAAACTATGTCCGACTAGAAAAGCTTTTCTTTGATCTAATATCTCCAATAGGTCTTGGACATGTTGGGATATATCCCCTACTGGAGGATCTAGGTCCATTGAAGAGCGATATCCCCTTCTGTCGTATACAAGAGAGGAAAACTCAGGTAAAAAACTACGAGTTTTTATAAAGCTATTTCCTCTATCCATTGAACCATGTATAAAAACAATCAAATCAGTAGAGCCATCTACTATATAAGGATTGATATGAAGATCAGTTTTGAAATTAGTCATTTTTCCAAGTCTATAGCTGGTTGATGAATTTGTGAGTTTGGGGAACTACTCTTACTTTGTCATGAATCTCTAAAGATACTTGTTGTAGATCTAAAAGCTGTTGGGAAGAAAGGCTTTGTTTTACCTTTCCAAACGGGGTCAAAGGCTGTAGATAAATTTCAGCACTTGGAATTAGAGATCGAACCATTGACACATAGTCGACAAGTTCTCCCTCATCTGTATCTTTGCCTACTACTATTTTTATAAATACATCTTTTTGTCTAGCAAGGGATAAAAAGTCATAATGAAGTTTTTTGTCTACTTGTTGTCCATCTACGCTGTTTAATTTTATATCCATGGCAATAATATCCATCCAAGGAAGGACTTTTTCTAGCCTTTTTGGCAAAGTTCCATTTGTTTCAAGATATAAATTAAATTTAGGATATAAAGCTGAAGCTAATTGAGATAGAGGCAAAGCTTGAAATAGAGGTTCTCCTCCAGTAAAACTTACAGAGTGATGATCTAGATCTGAACCCAGTTTCTCAACAGCTTGGACAACTTTGGAAATAGGCATTGGACTTTGTATAAACTCCCAGTCTCTTTTTCCAGCTGTGATCTCAATTCTGGCTTGGCCAGGTTTTTTCTCTAGTGCTTCTGGTTGATCACAATAGCTACAACGAATGTTGCATCCCGAAAGTCTTACAAATATTTGACGATGGCCTATTAGGGATCCTTCTCCTTGAATGGCAGAAAAGATTTCACTTATGTAGATAGTTTCTAAAGACATAATATCCAATTCCTTTTGGCTATTGAGCCAAGCTCGGGTCAGCTAGGCCTGCTTGGGCAAATCCTTTTTGTCTCAATTGACAAGATTCACATTTTCCACAGGGTTGGTCTAGGCCTTGATAGCATGACCAAGTTATCTCCAAAGGTGCTTTTAGCGAAATTGCACGTTGGATAATTTGAGCTTTTGTCATATTTATTAAAGGAGTATGGATTTTAACTGGATTTCCTGAAATTGCTCTTGCTTGTCCAACATTTGCCATTTTTTGAAAAGCGTCAATAAATTGAGGTCGACAATCTGGATAACCACTATAGTCAAGAGCATTTACTCCTATATATATCCCTTGAGCGTTGCTGGCTTCGGCTAAAGATAGGGCTAGGGATAAAAAAATTATATTTCTAGCTGGAACATAGGTGGTAGGGATATTGTCTTCATGGCTAGAGCTAAGTTCTGTAATTGGTACATCTATGTCCATATCTGTAAGAGAAGAACCCTTCCAAGGCATATTTATTGGAACCACTAGATGCCTTGATCCATAATGTTTTGCCACCAAAGCAGCTCTTTCGAGTTCTATTTTATGTCTTTGCCCATAATCAAAACTCAAAGCTAGGGGAGCTGTATTTGTTCTTTCATAAGCTATTGCCATACAAACAGTGGAATCTAGTCCTCCTGAAAGTATGACAATTTCAGATTGGTTTTGTTGATCAATCATGAACCAGCTAATATTTCTACACTTGCTTGGGGAGTCTCCCAAAGTCTTATTGAATATATTGGCAGGTTTTGTTCTTTTAACATCTCAAAGATATCTTGTGCTAGTAGTTCGGCTGTTGGGTTTTCTAAAAAATCATTTAAAAATTGATGATCATATTTTGCAATAACTGTTTTTTTGACTATTTCTTTGAGATCGTCAAAATCCATAACAACTCCATTGGCATTTAAAGGACCCTCTATGGTTACTTCAAAATGATAATTGTGTCCATGTAGTCTTTGGCATTTTCCTAAATGCCACTCAAGTTTGTGAGCTGCTTCAAAATCAAAAGAACGAATAAGGCGCATATCTATGGTTCTGCTGTTTTTGTATTTAGAATTAGTTTATTAATTTGCATAGTGAAATTTTGAGGGCCTCAATTAGAATTGAATTGAAAAGTAAAATATTTATTTATTGTTCTTTTAGAGATTATACAACTTGTTTTGACTACAAAATGGCTTCGCTAATTTTAAAGAATTTTATAGAAAAATTCCATGGAGCAATTTGGAACCACTTAGAAAAACCAAGAAATTTTTTCCAACTGCTGTCAAGGCATGTATTGTAGTGACTTTTAACTAGGTCAATTAAACGTTATGATTTATTTGAGATTCAACAAAGTCAAAATTTGTTACAACTGAATTGTTTTATTCTTTCATCTTTATTAGGATTTAAATAAATCCCTAAGTAAAAGAGCATAAAAACCGATGATAAATTGTGCCACAGCTTAGATTATCCAAAAAGTTTAGTAATATAAAACAAGTGGAGAAGTATTTAGGACCTAATCCTTTCGGTCCCAATGAATGGCTCGTTGACGATATGTACGAGCGCTATAGTCAAGATCCGTTTTCTGTAAATGCTTCTTGGAGAGAGTTCTTTGGCTCAGGTAGCCAAAAAACTCTTTTATCTAATCAAGTACTACATCAAGAAGATGAGTTTTATAGTGCCAATGCTGTTTTGGTGCAAAACATGCAAGCAAGTATGTCAATTCCAACAGCTACTAGCTCTAGGGTAATTGCTTGTAAATATCTCGAGGCAAATCGTCAGATTATAAATGATTATCTTTTAACTACCAATAGGAAAAAAGTTAGTTACACACATCTTATTTCTTATGCCATAGTCAAAGCTTTGGCTAATATGCCAAATCTAAATTCAAGCTTTTTAGAAGACACAACTGGTTTTGATTCAGCCAAAGTAATTAGGTATAAACATCTTGGTCTAGGTTTGGCAGTAGATCACAAACGCAACAATGGTTCTAGAACCCTAATTGTTCCTTGTATCGCAAAAGCAGATACCCTAAGTTTTAAATCTTTATGGCAAGCTGAATTAGAGTTAGTAGAAAAAGTACAATCTAATCATTTGGGTCCAAATGATTTCACTGGCACTACAGTAACTATTACCAATCCTGGAGTTTTTGGAACTAGTTTTTCAATTCCTCGACTCCTAAATGGTCAAGGCCTTATCGTTGCAATAGGTGCTATTGGTTATCCTGGGGAGTATAAAACAGCTAAT
>JAJYPT010000113.1 GCA_021795135.1 Actinomycetes bacterium | reverse complement strand
TTTAGATACATCTGAAGCTGATATTTCATCATTGAAATCAATAGTTGCAACCACAGGGCTTCTTTTGTCTTTGTCTTGGACAAAAGGACTAGCAAAATTTTGAGACTCAGCCCAGTCGTAAATGATATTAGAAGATTTTTGAGATCTTTTAGCTGCCCAAGAAAGACCTCCATTTTTTAACATCCATTGAATTTGATCATTTAGTAAAAATAAAGTAGCTAGAGCAGGAGTATTATAGGTTTGATTCAATCTTGAATTATCCAAAGCCATCTTTAAATCTAACATTGGAGGTACCCATCGTTTAGAAGACAATTCTTCAATTCTATTTATTGCTCTAGGAGAAGCAGCACCAAGCCATAGTCCTCCATCAGAACCAAAACACTTTTGAGGAGAAAAATAATAAAGATCAAATTGGCTAGGATCTACCATCATTCCTCCTGCTGCAGAAGTAGCATCAACTACAACCAAGGCATCAGTAGCTTCAGGACGCTGTATTTGCATACATACTCCAGTTGAAGTCTCGTTTTGAGTAAATGCGTAAAGATCTACATCATCAGCAACTACAGCTTGAGGATGGCTGCCTGGATCAGAGGCAATAATTTGAGGATCTTTAAGATGAGGGCAATCTTTTACTATTTTAGCAAATTTAGAAGAAAATTCACCGAAAGAAAGATGCTGACTCTTTGATTCTATGAGATCAAATACTGCTGCATCCCATATTAAACTTGCCCCACCATTGCCTAGTATGATTTCATAGTCATTAGGTAGGTTTAAAAGTTGTCCGAGTCCAGAACGAATTTGTCCAACGACATCTTTTACACCAGGGCGACGATGACTAGTTCCAAGGAAACTTCTTGAAACTTTATTTAAATCTTCAACAGCTTTAGGTCTAACTTTAGATGGTCCAGAACCAAAACGACCATCTTTGGGTAATAATTCTGTAGGTATTTCAACTTCATTTTTATTATTCATAACTCAGCCACCACCTCGATTATTGGAGTACATATGTCAAGCGTATCAAGACGAATAGCTTCTATCTCGCCATCTGCAACTTTAGCTGTAGATGCTAAAGCAAAAGCGCTAAAAGCTTCTGGTGTAGATGTAATTTCTTTTGGGGCAGGAGAACCAGATTTTCCAACCCCTGATGCAGTGGTTGAAGCTGCTATACAAGCTTGTAAAGATCCAGTCAACTATCGTTATAGCTCAACATCAGGACTTGTTGAACTTAGACAAGCAATAGTAGACAAAACTAGACGTGATTGTGGACTTGGCTATGATCCATCTCAAGTGCTGGTTACAAATGGAGCTAAACAAGCCATAGCTAACACTTTTGCTACTTTGTTGGATCCAGGAGATGAAGTATTGGTAAGTAGTCCTTATTGGACTACTTACCCTGAATCTATAGCTTTAGCTGGAGGAGTGAGTGTTTTTATACCAACTGATGAAACAACTAATTTTCAATGTAGCATTGAGCAATTAGAAAAAGCTAGGACTGATCGCACAAAAGCTTTACTATTTGTTTCTCCTTCTAACCCAACAGGTTCAGTTTATTCTAAAGATTCAATGGAACAAATTGGCAAATGGGCTCTTGATAATGGAATTTGGGTAATTACTGATGAGATTTATGGGCACTTAGTTTATGGGCAAGCTAAACAACATTCGATAGTTTCTTTAGTGCCTGGATTGGAAGACCAAAGTGTAATTATTAATGGAGTTTCCAAAACCTATGCAATGACTGGATGGAGAATAGGTTGGATGATTGGTCCAAAACAAGTTATTCAAGCAGCAACAAACTTACAATCTCATGAAACTTCAAATGTTGCAAATGTTTCTCAAAGAGCAGCTATTGCAGCTTTGGGAATGGATCTTGAAAGTATAGAAAAAATTAGAAATATTTTTGATCAGCGTAGAATTAAAATTTATTCTATGTTGTCTAACATAGAAGGAGTTTCTTGTGTTGAGCCTCAAGGTGCTTTTTATATATTTCCTTCTATGAAAAACTTTTTGGGAAAACAAATCAAAGGCAAAGTTGCAAATACCACTTCAGAGTTGTGTGAAATTATTTTGAATGAAATTGCAGTAGCTGTAACTCCAGGAGAAGCTTTTGGTACTCCGGGCTATATTCGATTTTCCTATGCTTTAGGAGATGAAGAATTGGTTGAAGGAATCAACAGACTAACAACTCTGTTGGCATAATTTAAGTTAGATTTTATATATAGGAAATAATGAGGAGTACAATGGCGCGAATTTTAGTTACTGAAGAACTAGCTCAAAGTGGTATTTCAGCTATGCAACAAGCTGGCCACGAAGTAGATATACGCCTTGGTCTTTCTCCTTCTGAACTTTTAGACGTAATACCCCAAGCAAATGCTGTTATTATTCGCTCAGCTACAAAAATTACAGCTGATGTATTGGCTGCGGGTACCAATTTGATAGTTGTAGGAAGAGCTGGAATTGGACTTGATAATGTAGATGTTGCAGAAGCTACCAAAAGAGGAGTTATGGTAGTCAATGCTCCAGAATCTAATATCATTTCAGCTGCAGAACAAGCAATGGCATTACTTTTGGCTCAAGCTCGTAATCTTGCTCAAGCTCATTCTGGTCTAGTTGCTGGTAAATGGGAACGTTCAAAATGGACAGGTATAGAGCTATATGGAAAAACACTAGGAATCATTGGACTAGGTCGAGTAGGGGCTTTGGTAGCTTCTAGGGCAGCTGCTTTTGGAATGAACCTTATAGGTTATGATCCTTACATATCTTCTGATAGAGCTCGTCAAATGGGTGTTGAGATGAAGTCTTTAGAAGAACTAGTTTCTGAGTCTGACTTTGTTACTATCCATCTTCCAAAAACTCCAGAAACACTTGGCTTGATAAATAAAGATATTTTGGCTAAGGCAAAAAAAGGACTTCGCATAATCAATACTGCCAGAGGCGGAATTATTGATGAAGATGCTTTAGTAGAAGCTATTCAATCAGGACAAATTGGAGGAGCAGGCCTAGATGTTTTTGCTACAGAGCCTCCAACTAATTCAGCTTTATTGCAACTTAGCCAAGTCACAGTTACCCCACATCTTGGAGCCAGTACAACCGAAGCACAAGACAAGGCTGGAACTACTATTGCTGAACAAGTAATTTTAGCCTTAGCAGGAGATTTTGTTCCTTTTGCAGTCAATGTAAGCGCAGCAGAAGCATCTGAGACAGTACGTCCATTTTTGCCACTTGCAGAGAGACTAGGCTGTGTATTTGCTTCTTTGGTTGAAGCTGTGCCAACCGAAGGTATGGAGATTGAATGCGAAGGTACACTTGCAGGCTACAATACTGAAATTTTGACTTTAGCCACTTTGAAGGGTTTTTTCTCTAATTCTTCAGAAGAACCCGTTTCTTATGTAAATGCTCCTCAACTTGCTAAAGAACGCGGACTTGAGATAAAAGAAAGCAAAACCTCTGCAACTAGAGATTATGTAAATCTTATTACTATTCGAGGTGGGGGTCATTCTGTGTCTGGAACTTTAGCTGGGGTACGAGCTGAGCAAAGAATTGTCATGGTAGATGAACATTTAGTAGAGGTTCCTCCAGCTGAAAATATGTTAATAGTTAGAAATGATGATAGACCAGGTATGATTGGCATTGTCGGAACAACTCTTGGAAAATCAGGAGTTAGTATTTCTAATATGGCAGTAGGACGTTCTCCCCAAGGCAAGACTGCTCTAATGGTGTTATCTATTGATCGTGCAGTGGATGAAGATGCATTGAAACAACTTTCTGAGACTCCTGGGATATTAGAAGTACATCGTATTTTTTCTTGATCTGAGATATCTTTAGTTGGAAAAATTCATTTGTAGGAGATAATTTGAACGAAGTATCTTTAGCTCCTAAATTAAATTATCTTCTACAAAATCAATCTCGTTCCCATCGACAATTTGTTCTTGTTATAGGATTTCTTGGAGTATTGATTGGAGTAGCGTTACGTGTTTGGATAATGCTAACTCCTTCTCTTAGAATGATATCTTCTGATATAGCAGTTGTGGGATTGGAAGCCAATAGTATATTGCAGGGGCATTTTCATGCTTTTTATTGGGGTCAAGTTTATGGTGGCACTTTAGAGACTTTTTTGGTCGCAGCGGCTTTTAGCGCCTTTAATTATTCAATAATTGCTCTTAGTTTAGTTCCAATGGTCTTAGACTTGGTCGCAGCTATTTTAGTTTGGAGAATAGCTCGTTATTTTTTAACTGATTTAGAAGCAATAGCTAGTGGCATATGTTTTTGGGTAGCTCCGGCTAGTTATGTTTGGTGGTCTTCAAAAGAAGTTGGATTTTATTGGGCTACTATGGATATTGGCTTATTTGTAGTACTTGTAAGTATTCGTTTAGTCCTTCTTTATTCAAAGAATTCAAACTTTAACAATAACTCGGTTCGACTTAGCAAAATACCAGAACGGCTTGAATGGGCTTTTTTAGGGTTTTTGATAGGACTGGGGTGGTGGAATTCTCCAGACATAATGTATTTTGTTGTACCTTCGGGTTTATGGATTTTTATTCGGCGACCTCGTGATTTTTTGCATCAATTACCAATAGTGATACCCATGTTTATCTTGGGGGCACTTCCATGGTTATGGGCAAACTTTAATAGTGGTTTTTTATCTGTAATGATGCCATCTTTACATATTGCAAATAATAGTTATCTTGATCATCTTTATAGTTTTTTCAACGGAGATCTTCCTGTTGCTTTAGGCCTAAAGGTTCCCTATCAAGATAATTGGATTACTTCGAGTGCTAAGTTATTCTATTTTTTAATTGCGCTGCCTTTTCTAGCTATAGGTTTAGTTGTTATTGCCAAACGCTTTGTGTTGTTGGTTTTAGGTATTATTTGTTACCCTTTTATTTTAGTAATTAGCCCTTTTTCTTGGTGGGTTGGTGAAGCAAGGTATGCTCTTTTTCTATCTCCTTTTTTAGCAATATTGATTGTAGCGAGTTTATATAAATTTGGTAAGAAGGCATTTGTTGGTATAGGTATTGCAGCTATGGTCACTTTATCTGTTTCGGGTCTTTCTATAATGAGTAATCGTAAAATTGTTCCAATGAACTTTAGTATGAAAAAATTAGAAAAAGCCCTTTATTCTCATCATATTCACTATGCATACGCGAACTATTGGATAGCTTATAGACTTATTTTTCAAACCCATAGTAGGATAATTGTTTCTCCAACTTTCTATAGTAGAAACCATAAATATGATCAATTAGTTAATGCAAGTTCTAATCCGGCTCGTTTATTTGTCAAAGGAGCTTCAAGGATCAAAATATTTACTTCTAAACTATCTAAAGCAGGAGTAGATTTTGTAGTTTATCCTGCTGGACACTTTGTGATTTATCAAACTCTTAAATCATCTTCTTCTGTCAAATCAATAGAAAAGAAACACTTTTAATACTTTATAAAAGTAGAACTTATATTAGTAAGATATTTAGCTTGGAATCAAATTATGGAAAAATATTTAGAATGTGAGATCTGTAAATTGAAAAATTTATTTTTGTGATAGAGCAAAAAAAAATTGGATCTAATTCGTATAGTCAATCTAACTATCAAGTTAGATTAAATAAGATTCAACTGATTTCAAAACCAGTTTTATTGCTTATTGGACTATTAGGGTTATTGATTGGTTTAGGATTTCGTTTTTTTATATTACATACTCCTCAATTGAGAGCTATAAGTTCAGATGAGGCAGTAGTGGGTCTTGAAGCTATACGAATTCTTCATGGTCATTTTAGGGCTTTTTTTTGGGGTCAACATTATGGAGGCACTTTAGAAACTTCAATTGTGGCTTTGGCTTTTGCGATATATAGACCTTCTATTATTGCTCTTATCGTTGTTCCTGTATTTT
>JAJYPT010000112.1 GCA_021795135.1 Actinomycetes bacterium | reverse complement strand
ACCTTGGGGGCTAGATGTCAGTACAGGAGTCGAGACATCTCCAGGCAGAAAAGACCCGCGCAAACTTAGAAGATTTATTGAAATAGTTCGCTCTTTTGAACAGCAGGACGAAAAACTAACAACAGGTGACCTTTATGATTGGGAAGAAGAACCTTGGTGAAATGGAACAAAAAATAACACAGCAAAAAAATGCCTCTTTGATGGCAAGACCAACTGAAGAAGGTCGTTTTGGAGATTTTGGCGGAAGATTTGTGCCAGAATCTCTTATTCCAGCTTGTAAAGAATTAGAAGAAGCTTTTATAGATGCTTGGTCGGATGAAAGTTTCAAAGATCGTTATCATCAAATTCTATCTCAATATGGAGGAAGGCCAACTCCAGTCACTACTTGTGAGCAATTGTCAAAAGTTTTGGGCGTAAAAGTTATGCTCAAAAGAGAAGATCTAGCCCACACTGGGTCTCACAAAATCAACAATGTAATAGGACAAGGCCTGTTAGCTCAAAGGATGGGCAAAACTAGATTTATAGCTGAAACTGGAGCTGGACAACACGGAGTAGCCACTGCAACTGCTGCGGCTTTGTTGGGTCTTGAATGTGTAGTTTATATGGGCTCAAAAGATACAAGGCGTCAAGAGTTGAATGTTTTTAGAATGGAGCTATTGGGAGCTAAGGTCGAAAGTGTAGAATCAGGAAGCAAAACCCTCAAAGATGCTATAAATGAGGCTATGAGGGACTGGGTCGCTTCTTTTGATTCAACCCATTACTGCATTGGCTCAGTAATGGGACCTCATCCTTATCCTTGGATGGTAAGAGAGTTTCAACGAGTTATTGGAGACGAAGCTCGTGCTCAAAGCGTAGAACTTGGTATAGGTGTCCCTGACTTTGTAATTGCATGTGTTGGAGGGGGATCTAACGCAGCAGGTACTTTTGCTGGATTTGTAGACACAGAAGCTAATCTTGTTGGGGTAGAGGCATATGGGGGAGCAGCCATAGGACAAGGTAGTCCTGGAGTGGTCCATGGCTCAAAATCTGTTTTATTACAAGACAACGATGGACAAGTAACAGAAGCTAATTCCATATCAGCTGGCTTGGATTATCCAGGAGTGGGTCCTGAACATGCTTTTTTGAATTCAATAGGCAGAGTAAAATACGAACAAGTAAACGATCAAGAAGTGCTAGAAGCCTTTCAGCTTTTAGCTAGGACAGAAGGAATTATTCCAGCTTTAGAATCAGCTCACGCTTTGGCTTATGTTGTAAGAGAAGCAGGAAAACAAATTCCAACTTCTTCTACTGTTTTAATTACCCTTTCTGGACGAGGCGATAAAGATGTTGCTCAGGTAAGAGAATTGCTAAAATGATATCTAAAAATTTTGGAAGATTAGAAACACATCTAAGAGATCAACGCTCAAAGGGCAAAAAGTTATTGGTGCCTTATATAACTGCTGGAATGACTCCTCAATGGTTGGAGCTAGTAGTAGCTATAGCTCAAGCTGGAGCAGATGCAATAGAAATTGGTCTTCCCTTTTCAGATCCAGTTATGGATGGTCCTATAATACAAAAATCATCTTCTATAGCTTTAGAACGAGGAACAACTACAGATCAAGTTCTAGAGTCTTTGGCAAAGCTAGAACTAGAAATCCCTTTGATTGTGATGACTTATTATAATTTAGTTTTTAGAAAAGGAGATCATTCTTTTTCTTCTGCTTTGTCCAAAAGTGGGGTTAGTGCAGCAATTATTCCTGACCTTCCATTAGATGAAATTGAACCTTGGGCCCAAGCAGCAAGTGAAAATAATATAGAGACAATTTTATTAGTTGCTCCTAGTACAAATGAGCAAAGATTACAAGATATATGTTCTCAATCAAGAGGATTTATATATGCAGTTGGTTTATTAGGAGTTACTGGATTGAGGAAAAACCTTTCTGAAACTGCCCTTGAGTTGTCAAAAAAAGTTAAATCTGTTACAGATAAGCCTGTTTTAGTAGGAGTGGGTATTTCAAATTTGGATCAAGCTAAAAAAGCTTGTCAGCAAGCTGATGGAGTTATAGTAGGGTCTAGTTTGGTTCAAAAAGTTCTCAATGGAGCAGGAGAAGAAGAAGTTTTTGATTTTATACATCAAATGAGAAAAGGTATAGATCTTATCTAACAAGCCATCTTTTTGAACACTGTTTTATAAATTATGATTCTTGTCACGATAGTTAGATTGTTTTTATACAAATCCACAAGATAATTTATAACTTTGTTTAAGTTTTTGTTTTAGTTGATTCTGATCATTTTAGCTAAAGGCATCATCCAGCCTCTTTTTTATATCAATTCTTACTGTAAGAAAATAAGCCTCATGCATTTTATAAGTAAAATGTAAATCTAGATTTAAAGATTTTTAAATTAATAAAACTTTTCCAAGTCAATAATTTATCCTTACTTTTCTCTAACTAAATAAGGGAACAATATTATTAGGAGGCGAAAAGGAAGTAAAAAATTATCTAAAACTTCCTTTCAATATAATGAATTGGATGATATTAAATATTCCCTTGATGGTAGTTATCCCTTTAGTATTAGTTGTATTTTTAGCCATTGTAATTTTGAACAGTAAAAAAAGACAAAAGGGATACACTTCTAAAACCCCATTTCAATAATGATTTTAGTAATTATGATCAAGGTTAGATTTTTAGATATGGTTGAGTGATCTTGATTTTAGAATTTTTATTGATAAATAGGAATAACTATTGTAAAAATCAATAGTAGTACTCTTATTTGAATAATTGTTGTTCCATTTCAAAAGGATTTATGAATATATTCATAAATCAAAAGGAGATAAGAATTGAGTCACAAATACAAAATCCTAATAGCTGATGATGAAGCAGGAGAAAGGTATCTTGTTTCTCAATACCTACTTAAAGAAGGATATGAAGTTATAGAGGCTTCAGATGGAGCTCAAGCTCTTGGTGTTATAGAAAAGGGAAATATCGATTTAGCTCTCATAGATATTATGATGCCAGCTTTGGATGGATTTGAAGTAGTTAGGACTGCTAGAAGGTCTTCTAGCGTGCCAATAATTTTTATTTCAGCAAAAGGTGAAGAGATAAGTCGAGTGACAGGTCTAGAACTAGGAGCAGATGACTACATTACAAAGCCTTTTTCTACTAATGAACTAGTTGCAAGGGTAAGGGCTCAATTGAGACGTTCCCAGGGGCTTTTGACAGAAACCGAAGAAGTTCTATCTTATGGACCTTATAAGGTATTAAAAGAACAGCGGCGTTGTTATAAAGGTGAAAACTTAATTGAATTGACACGTAGAGAATTCGATTTATTGATTACTTTGGTCCAAAATATAGGCAGAGTAAGAAGTAGGGAGCAATTACTATTAGCAGCTTGGGAAGATGATTATATTTCACCCAAGACTATAGATGTCCACATAGCTAGTTTACGCAGAAAACTGGGAGAAGAGTTGAAAATATCTTCCCTTAGGGGAGTGGGATATCGGTTGGAACCCGAAAATGTTTGAAACACTTTTTTCTATAAGAACACGCATAATCTTAGTTGTGGCAGTAACTGCTATTTTTGGTCTTTTGGCTTCATATTTTATTTTTTCTGGTATTGAAAAACATTCTGAAGTAGCAGCTTCTAGGGAAAAAAATTCACAACAAGCTCAAGTTATTGCTCGACAAGTTGCCCATGGGGCTAGCTTGAGTCGAATTAGAGCATTCCAGTCTCTAATTGGAGACGACGGAATGATTATTTATAAAGATAATAAAGTTTTTTATAAAGGTGGAAGACTAAGGTCTTCTAATGCTGTTATTACTTCTTCTGTAGTTTCTGGGGCAAAAGTTTTAATTATTGGAGATGTTGGCAATATTACCGATCTGTCTTTAGAATTGACCTCAATTGTAGCTTTGGTTATTTTGCTGCTCTTACTTTCTTTGATGACAGGAACCGCAGTGCTTGTAAAAAGTGTTAGAGAACCTATACAAAGGGCTATATCAGCAGCTGATAGAGTTGCTGGGGGGGATTTGTCAGTACGTATGGGCTTAGAAGGGCCAAATGAATTTCAGCGTCTTGCTAAAGCTTTTGATGGAATGGCAGAAAAGTTAGAAAAAGCTGATCATCAACAAAGGCAATTTTTAGCTGATTTAGCTCATGAAATTGCCACTCCTGTTACCACTTTGGCAGGAATTACTGGAGGGGTTCTAGATGGGACAATTCAAACCGCCCATGCTAGAGAAGAAGCTAATTACTTGTTAGAAACTGAACTAGAAAGAGTTAAGTCTTTATTAGATGATATAAGAAATTTAGGATTATTAGATTCTCCTAGAGTTCCAACTCAAGAAAGAGTCGACTTGGAATTAGTTTGTGAAAGAGTCAAGGAACGTTTTGAAGCCCTTGCTTCAAAAAAGGGAGTAAAAATTATTACCAATGTGCGTAGAGTGGAAGTCAATTCCAATCAAAGATTAATTGAGACAATTGTCGATAATCTTGTATCTAATGCTATTAGGTATACCTTAGCAAATGGAAAAATAATAATTTCTGTTCGTAAACGTGCCTCAGAAATTGTCTTATCAGTAAAAGACAATGGTATTGGAATACCCAAAGAGGCCCAACCTCATATATTTGAACGTTTTTACAGAGTAGATGAAGCACGTTCGAGAGAACAAGGAGGTAGTGGGCTGGGTCTTTCAATTGCTCACAAAGCAGCAGTCTCTCTTGGTGCAAAGATAGAATTAGAAAGCACTTTAGGATCTGGAAGCGAATTTAGTTTAGTTCTTCCATCTCGTCTACCAGTTTCTTCTGTGCCCATGCCAGATGAATCTTTGACTCCAGTAAAAGAAGAAACAGTTCCAAGCCCAAGTTCTAATTCTTAGAATTATTTTTTTCTAAACGTTTTCGAATGATCTCTCTTCTTTTTTGGAGATCTTTATAGCTGAGTTCTTCAACATCTTCTCCTAATCCTAACGAACCTCGAATTCCATTTAGATCTATGTTGACATCTTTGGAATTTAGTCCAATGTCAGCAGTTAGCCTATCTGAATAGTTAGTTAAAAAATAAGTAGCTATATTTATCACTTCAGCAAAAAGATCTATATCAGGAGCAAAAGTAGCTATTGCCCCATCTAGGAATAACATGTTTTTGACAAATAACATTAACTCTTTTGGAAGTTTTGCTCCATATCCCAGCAAGGATTTAGTTAATTGTTTCATTTCGTTTGTAAGTTCTTGTGCTGACATTTGCACAATATCTTGTGGAGGTTGATCTAGTCCTAGCTCATTGATAACTGCTTGTATATCAACGTCATGGGGTAGAGCACCTAAATCTCGTAGACCTTCTACTTGCATAACAACATCATTTGTAGTAGTCCCCATAACAAGTCTCAAAAAGGCTAAACGACCCTTTTCTCCCAAGCGACCCGTTATTCCATAATCCAACAAAGCTACCTTACCATCAGATTGTACAAACAAATTTCCAGCATGTAGATCCCCATGAAATATTCCATATAGCAATAGACCTTCAAGAAAAGAAATAAGAGCAGAATGTAGTACCTCTTTGGTATCAATCCCAGCTAAACGCATGCCTTCGACGTCATCCCAATTGAAACCATCAAGTCTTTGCATGACTAGAATTTTTTTAGTTACAAGGGTTGGATGAGGTTTAGGTACTACTAAAGCTTTTTGACCTGTAGATAAAAGAACCGAAGCCACATCGATCATGTTGCCAGCTTCTACTCTAAAGTCCAATTCTTCTACAATAGTTTCTGCAAATAATTCAACCAAAGCAGGAGGATTTGCAAGTGCTGCTACGGGGATACGACCAATAAGAATAGGAGCAAGCCAGCTCATAACCTCTAGATCTTTATATACTAGGCTAGCTATATTAGACCTTTGTACTTTTACTACTACTTCTTGTCCATCTTGTAGGGAGATCGG
>JAJYPT010000111.1 GCA_021795135.1 Actinomycetes bacterium | reverse complement strand
TAGAACTATACTTATTTAAATAATTTTAAATTAACCAAGTCTTTAGAATTCTTTCTACAGAAGCAAAAAAAATTACTCTGCATTAGTTGGTTGAAATCACAAAGTATAGCTAATTCTATAACAACAATTGAAGACTTTATCTCATCAATCTAGGTTGGATTGATGAAGTTCTACCTTAGAAGTTTCAGGCTATAGTTTTTATAAAAGAATCAAGAAGACAACTACAATAAAAATTCCTTTTATTGTAGTTGTAAGGAAAGAAAAGTTTTCAGAGTAAAAAGATATAACGCTTTAGAAACATCTTTATCTACAACTTGAAAATTCTAAAACACATATAGAGGGAATTGTTATTAGAGCTTTTTTATAAGATAAGCTCTAATAAGGGGGCAAGTGTGGACTTAGATCTAAATTATGCAGTCATTACTAAAGATCTCACCAAGAAATATTCATCTTCTACCATAGCTGTTGATTCTTTAAATCTAAAGGTCAAAAAAGGTGAGATATATGGATTACTTGGTCCTAATGGAGCTGGGAAAACTACAACTGGTGGAATGCTTACAACCCGAATTATTCCAACTTCTGGTAAGGCATACATAGGTGGGGTAGATGTGGTGAAAAACCCAGCCAAAGCTAAACGCCAAATAGGTGTTGTTCCCCAAAGTAATACACTAGATAGATCTTTATCAGTTGAACAGAATTTATACTTTCATGGAAGATATTTTGGAATGTCTAAGCAAGCAGCTATTCTAAAAGCCCAACAACTCTTAGAGCAATTCCAACTTAGTGATAAATCCAAAGTACAAGTACAAGTGCTCTCAGGAGGAATGGCTCAACGTCTTATGGTGGCAAGAGCCATAATGCATAACCCTACAGTTCTTGTTCTAGATGAACCCACTTCTGGTCTAGATCCACAAAGCAGACTAGCGCTTTGGGATATATTGACTCAGCTGCACAAAGATGGACAAACCATTATATTGACTACCCACTTTATGCAAGAAGCTGAAAGTTTATGTCAAAGAGTAGCGATAATGGACCATGGTAAGATTTTGGCCTTAGGTACCCCTGATGAATTGAAAAAATCAGTTGGGTCAGAGTCGGTTTTGAATTTAGAAGTTTCAGGAGATCCTCTAGCTTTGGCTGAAAAACTTAGAGCTGAAATAGAAGATCCGGTTTCTATCACTACGTCTTCTAGTGCAATAAGGGTCATAAGTCCCGCGATAACTCAATTGGCTCCAGACCTTATAGCTAAAACTCAAGCAGAAGGATATCATATCTTTAATTTGAGTATAGAACAGCCTTCTTTGGAGACAGTATTTATAAAATTAACTGGGCGTCAATTACGAGAATGAACTCGTTAGTGTTTGAACCTAAAACATAGCTTTTTAGTAATTGATTAGAAAATAACAAAAAATATTTATTGGATGGGATTTTGTTTTATCTACTGAGCAAAACAACAATATTTACAGATTTTTATAAGTTCTTATAATCAAAAACGAAAGAAATAGAATATGGCCTCAACTTCGATCGATATTAACGATTCAACTACTGAATTAAAAAACAGTTATGCCAAGGTAGTTTTAGCATTATTGATGAGAGATATGGTGGTTTTAAAAAAGAATTTTCTTTTCTTTTTTATAAGGGTAATAATGCAGCCATTCTTATTTGTTTTTGTATTTACTTATGTTTTTCCAAAAATAGGGCAAGGAGTTGGCGCAGGAAGTTCTAAAGAGGCTCAATTTTCTACTTTATTAGTAGCTGGAGTTGTTGGAATATCAATTATCTTTCAAGCTATTCAAGCAGTTGCTCTGCCTTTGGTTCAAGAATTTGGTTATACAAAAGAAATAGAAGATCGAGCTTTGGCTCCAGTTCCAATTTGGGCTCTTGGAGTGCAAAAGATTATTTCTGGAGCAATTCAAGCAGTGGTGGCAGCATTAGTAGTTTTTCCAATAGTTGCCTTTGTTCCCGCTACAGCTGTGCATTTACATTTCAATTGGCTTGTCTTGATAACCCTAATACCTTTAGCTGCCATTGTTTCAGGATCTTTAGGCTTAGCTATTGGGACTTTAGTTCCGCCTCAACAAGTAGCTTTGATTTTTGCAATAATTGTTCTTCCACTTACTTTTTTAGGAGCAGTTTATTATCCGTGGGCTTCTTTGTCTCCTATACCTTGGCTCAAAATTGTTGTCTTGATCAATCCTTTAGTATATATAAATGAAGGACTACGGGCGGCATTGACTCAAGGGGTGCCTCATATGTCTTTGGTGTATGTTTATTTAGCCATGGTAATTTTTGGAGCATTACTAGGACTGTTGGCTATCAAAGGACTCTATAGACGTATTCTAGATTGATTGTGGTCCTACATTTTGAGCTACTGGTCCAAATCCACCAGCTATAACTGTATAAGATTCTGCATAAGTCCACTAAAGCTATAAGTGCGAAAGTTAGGGAAAGATAGAAATAATATAACAAATTTGTTATATTATTTCTATAGAGCAATGGCAAAAAGTAATTAAAAAAATTACGAACTAAAAGGATTCTTCTTGGGTTGTCTCAAGCAGAAGTAGCTAAGGCTTTATCTAGCACTCAATCAGCTATAGCACGATTAGAAACAGCTAAACATGAACCAGGAGTTTCTTTAGTTTTTAGATATGCAGATGTACTAGGAGAAAATCTGGATTTATCTATTGCCAATTGGAGTTCTTATTCTGTTACTAATATTAGTATAGGAATAAGAAAATTATTAATACAAAATCCACCAGATTTTGATATGGCTTTTCGCCTAGTTACAGAACTAATTACGCAATGGAAGCGAACCAAAGAAGATAAACGCCTAGATTTAGTCAAACAAAGGCCTGTAACTACTGGAGATAAAAGATATGATGCTTTCCTTGGAGGAGTTGTAGAACAACTCTGTCTTGATGATAATTTAGAATCTCCTAGCTGGGTAAGCAATAGTGAATATTTTTTAGACAAATTTTTTTGGCTAACTTCGATAGAAAATCTAAAAGCAATAACTATGGCCGATACACCTGCAGCTCTTAGCTATAGGGGAGTATTTGTAGATGCTTCTTCTTTGGAAAGTGTGTGATGGAAGGGCTATCTAGGCAAGAGATAATTTTTTATCTACAATCTTTGTCCAAAAAACTTTTTTCCCAAGGAATCAAAGGAGAACTATTTTTAGTAGGTGAGACACCTATGGCACTTGCTTACAATAAGCGACGTATAACATTAGATCTTGATGGTGTTTTTGAACCTAAATTGATAATTTATGAAGCTGCAAAACAAGTTGCACTAGAAGAAAATTTGCCTATTGATTGGTTAAACGATGCGGTAAAAGGGTTTCTACCAGGACAAGACACAAAGGCTAAAGTGCTACTCGATTTTGAGGGATTATCTGTAAAAGTAGCTTCTCCTAGGTATCTTTTTGCCATGAAAGCTTTGGCATCTAGACAATCAAGAGATATTGAAGACATAAAAATTCTTTATGCCTTGTCTAACTTTGGATCTATTGAAGAAGCTATTGAATATATTTCCAACATTTATGGAAATAGACCAATCGAAGCAAAGGTAAAGTTTATACTTCAAGAAATTTTGAGTACGCTTTAAGTATCGGATCTATATTTCTTTTTAGTTCTAACATTTGCCTTCCGATTCGCCTTATCACTCATATGAGTTATTGGTGATAGCCAAGAATTGGTTCTGGTCAGTTGTTATGGAGTGGAGTAAAAGTATTCATCAGTAATTAAAGAAAAATTGAAAAATTAGAAAACATCAAAAATAACCTGGTTGGTTTATTTAGGAGTTGATTTCGAAAGGACTTTAAAAGCTTCGACATCTATTTCTACCATCAAAGATTTTGATACTACAAATTCTCCTGTGTCTAAAACTTGGTTCCATTTCATGTCAAAATCCTGCCGAAAAATTTCTCCTACAGCTGAAAATCCTATCCTTTGATATCCCCAAGGATCATCAACTTGGCCCTTGTAGTGAACTTGGAGAGCTACAGGGCGAGTTATGTCTCTAATGGTGAGATCTCCTTGGATTTCAAAACGGTTATTCCAATCTAGATGGGCAATCAAAGAAGCTTTATATGATATAAAGGGAAATTCTTGAGAAGACAAAAAATCTGGAGAATGCAAATGGGCATCTCTTTGTTTGTTGGCTGTATCTAAACTAGAAGCTTCTATAGTTACATCTACTTGAGAAGGCTCTCCAGGATATCCTATGGTTATTTGTCCTGCAAATTTATTAAAATGTCCCTTTATTTGAGAGACCCTTAGATGGGTAGCAGTAGCAACTATAGACGAATGCTCAGGATCTATTTTCCAAATCCCAGGTTCAGGAAGATTGATTACATTAGAAGATTCTAATATAATGTCCTCTCTTCTAGATGATCCAGGTATTCCCACAATATGACGAGCAAGAGGGCGATAACCTGGAGCTGAAATTACCATAGTACAAATCGATGTAGGTAAAACAAGTCGAAAATTTCCTTGTTCATCCCCAACTACATGAGCAATTTGTCGTCCTAAATTATCCGTAACGGTTATTTTAGCTTTGCTTATAGCAGATCCATCTATTCCTTTTAGCAAACCATAAACAACTCCAGTCGAAGAATCAGGATTTTCAAGACTCATTTTTTAATTCTCGATTCTTTTAAATTCATCTCTACTGTCTTATACTTTTTTGCTCGGGTACTTAGCTCTGCTTTGAAAGCCTCTAGTCGTTCTATTTTAGCTTGAACTTTAGTAGCTAGTTCTCCTACTGTTTTTAGAGCTGCTTCTATCAGCTCTACTTGTTGATCTGTATGTCCTTCGACTTGGAAGTATTTTGTTCTAATCAAGTCCAATTGATCTTCAGATTTAAGCACAGCTGCAATTCCATCGAGATTGAAACCCATAAGGTCTTGTAGCTCTCGTATTCGTCTCAGCCTTGAAAGACTATCTTGACTGTAGAGTCGATGACCTGCTGGGGTATAAGCAAAAGGCTTCAAGATTCCAATTTCTTCATAATATCTAATTGTTCGCTCAGAAACCCCAGCTTGTTTAGCAACAGAACCAATACTTAAAGTATCTTTTCCACCAGTGTGGTTATTGTCTAACATTGGCTCAACTTCAGACATCATTCAAGCTCCAATCCCAGCTGGACTTGTTGTCCAATTTCAAGTTCTACGTTTTTAGCCACTGGGCCAAATCCAGCAGCTACAACTGTATAAGATCCTGGCATAAGTCCACTAAAGCTATAGCTACCATCTTGTTGACTAATTCCAGATGCCACTACTTGACCCTGTTGGTCTATTGCTGAAATTGCCATTCCAGCTACACCAGTTTTGGTGGGACTTATAACTTTTCCTGTTAGGGATCCTCCAGTTTCAAGTACCAAATCAATTGCAGAAGTCTTAGAATTTTCAACTGTAAAAGTTGTAGCTGCAGGTAAAAATCCTGGAGCTGTAGCAGAGACTATATATTGTCCATTTGAGAGTCCATTTAGACTAAAAGTTCCATCTTGTGATGTAGTTATTGCCTCAGCTACTACAAAACCATCTTGGTCAATAACATTTACAACTGCTCCAGCTATGCCTTGAGAATTGGCTGCACTTCTTATCATTCCCGAAGTTGAAGTTACTCCTTCTAAAATAAAGTTTTGCTCAATTGGCTTATCAGAACGAATTGATACTGTGGTAGCTGTAGGTAAAAATCCTGGAGCTGCAGCTACTGCAACATAAGATCCTGAATCTATTCCATCTAGTTGATAACTTCCATCGTTGTGTGTTGAAGCTCTTAGAACTTGATGACCATCCAAGGTAGACAAAGTCAAAATAGCTCCTCCTATTGGCTTTCCAATCGGATTGATTATTTGTCCTATTGCTCCAATATTTTTTCCTTGGGCTTTTGACCCATTTGAATTAGCCGGTATTGAATTTGTAGAATAACCATTTTGTCTACTTAGACCCCCTAGTCCATTTTGACCAGAAGAGGCAAAAATAGGTTGA
>JAJYPT010000110.1 GCA_021795135.1 Actinomycetes bacterium | reverse complement strand
ATTTCACTGGCACCACAGTAACTATTACCAATCCTGGAGTTTTTGGAACTAGTTTTTCAATTCCTCGACTCCTAAATGGTCAAGGCCTTATCGTTGCAATAGGTGCTATTGGTTATCCTGGGGAGTATAAAACAGCTAATGAGGAGTTTTTACGCCAAGTTGGGATAAGTAAAACTTTTACTATTACTTCTACTTATGATCACAGAATCATCCAAGGTGCTGAATCAGGGGAATTTTTAGCAGCTGTTGAAAAATTATTATTAGATAGACAATTTTATGAAGAAGTATTTGATTCTTTAGAGATATCTTTACCCACAGCACCTACTTCTAGCCTTGAGCCTAATTCAGGTTTTGTTATTGAATCTAGCTTTGGGGCAAATAATTCTCCTAGTTTAGAAAAAGAACTCCAAGTTCAATCTTTGGTCAATTCTTATAGAACAAGCGGCCATTTAATAGCTAATTTAGACCCTCTTGGATTTCAAAAACGCCAGGTTCCACCTGAATTAGATTTAGCAAATTATTCATTGACTATTGATGATTTGGAACGAAGATTTTTTAGCCATGGTCTTTTTCCAGAACCTAGCGCCAAACTAAAAGACATAATTAGAGTTCTTCAATCAAGCTATTGTTCAACAATTGGGGTTGAATATATGCATATCCAAGACCAAGATCAAAAAAATTGGATACGGCAAAAACTAGAGACGTTCCCAGTTGATAAATCTAAACAATTACAAATTCATCTTTTGGATCTTTTGACCTCTGCGGAGGCTTTTGAACGATTTTTGCACTCTCATTATGTTGGTCAAAAACGTTTTGGGCTCGAGGGGGCCGAATCTGCAATTGTAGTTATTGCTTCCATTTTAGATCAAGGTGCTCTAAATGGACTCACGCACGCAGTTCTTGGAATGGCCCATAGAGGTCGTTTAAATGTGTTGGCAAATATAATAGGGCTTTCTTATGGTGAGATTTTTTCAGAATTTGAACCAGATCCAGATCCCTCTTCAACTCAAGGTTCTGGAGATGTTAAATATCATCGAGGGGCCGAAGGGGTTTTTGTAGGCTTTTCTGGAAACAAGATAAAAGTCAGTCTTAGTTCAAATCCTTCACATCTTGAAGCAGTTGATCCAGTGGTAGAAGGAATTACCAGGGCAAAACAAGACAAACTTGGTCCTTCTAAGAGACGTTTTATTTTGCCATTGTTGATTCATGGAGATGCTGCATTTGCAGGACAAGGAGTAGTAGCAGAAACCCTCAACTTAGCTGAGCTAAAAGGTTACCGTACAGCTGGAACCATACATTTGGTTATCAATAATCAATTGGGTTTTACAACTTCTCCAAGTGCTGGAAGATCTTCTACTTATGCAACAGATGTCGCTAAAATGATTGAAGCTCCAATTTTACATGTAAATGGAGATGATCCCCAAGCTTGTGAGACAGTAGCTCGTCTTGCTATGGATTTTAGGCAAAAATTTTCTAAAGATATTGTAATAGATATGCTATGTTATCGTCGCCATGGTCACTCTGAGATAGACGAGCCAGGATATACCCAGCCTAGGATGTATAACAAGATTGAAAAGCATAAATCGGTTAGAAAACTTTATGATCAATTCTTACTCAACCGAGGCGATATCACCATTGCTCAATCTACCCAACTTATGGATAGGTTTGCCTCTAGATTACAAGCTGCTTTAGATCAAACTCGTTCTAAAGCCAAATCCAAGCCAAAAGATTTGGTGTTAGAAAGATCTTTAGGGTTTGAAGAAAATCCTCCAACAGCTGTTTCTAAAGAACTACTAGACCATATAGCTAGGTCTTTTAGCTATTTACCTCCTGGGTTTGTTCTCCATCCCAAACTTGAGCCCCAACTCAAAACTCGCGCACAGCTTTATGCTAAGTCAGTTTTGGATTGGTCAATGGGAGAATCCTTGGCAATAGGTTCTTTGTTGCTAGAAGGAATTGATGTCAGACTTTCAGGACAAGATTCTGTACGAGGAACTTTTAGTCAAAGACATGCTGTTTTAGTCGATTATATTAGTGAAGAAGAATTTAATCCTCTAGAAGCTTTAGAGCCTTACAAGAATCATCCCAAGGGTAAGTTCTTTATCTATAATTCTTCATTATCTGAATATGGTGCTTTAGGGTTTGAATATGGATATTCACTTGCCAATAGGAATTCATTGGTAATTTGGGAAGCTCAATTTGGAGATTTTGCCAATGTAGGTCAAACTATAATAGATAATTTTATCGCTTCATCAGAAGAAAAATGGGGACAAAAATCTGGTCTCGTTCTCTTTTTGCCACACGGATTAGAAGGACAAGGTCCAGAGCACTCTTCAGCTAGAATAGAGCGTTTTTTATCTCTTTGTGCTAATGGAAATATGCAAGTTGTCAATCCAACAACTTCTGGTCAATTGTTTCATCTATTGAGAGGCCATGGCCTTAGTTTGGATCCAAAACCATTAGTAGTGTTTAGTCCTAAATCACTTTTGAGATCTCCCGATGCTCGTTGTGACATCAAAGAACTAACTGATGGGTCTTTTAGATCAGTTATTGATGACCTGAATACACAACAAGACCCAGATTTAGTAAAAGTGGTCGTTTTGTGCTCAGGTAAGTTCTTTTATGATTTGGAAAATAAAAGAAATACTATTGAGAATCAAACTTATGCTCTTGTGAGGATAGAACAGCTTTATCCTTGGCCCGAGACAGAGTTGGAAGAGATTTTTCAAAATTATGGGAGTCTAAAGAAGATAATATGGGCTCAAGAAGAACCCGAAAATATTGGACCATGGCCAAATTTGTGTCACTATTTTTATGAAAATGATTGGATTAGAAAAAACAATATTTCAGTTCAACTAATCGCTCGAACTCCTTCTACTAGTGTTGGAACCCCAAGTAGAACAATTTATCAACTGGAGACTAAACAGTTAGTAGAAGAAGTATTTAGTACAACCTTCTAATAAAAGCTTCATTGGACTCAATTATCTTAAACTTTATTTTTTTTTCACTAATAAGACCTTGTAAATAATTTGTCTTAGGCTTTGTTGAATTCAATTTTTATTGTTTTAACAAATATCTATATTTAATGGTTCTTTGAATTGATTTCGAAGATTGATTTGGTTTTTTAGCTAATAAGATCTGGTGTAAATTTATTAGTGCTCTTTGAGTACTAATGTCCAACAATATGAGTTATTTTACAAATCCAACTCTAGGATTTGTAAAATAAGAGCTAAAGGTCTATTTTTTACTTGGGGAGTCCATAATTTAAAAGCTAGTTTGACTAAGTTTTTCTAAAATTATGACTAGGAGATCTATACTTTCAAAAGTATAGGTGACTATAAAAATATAGATTTTTGGAGGGGCAGTGCATTACCAGGTAAAGAAAAGACAAGATTATCAACATATTAAAAAGTTAAAGAAAAAGATATTTTTTCTTATTGCCCCCCTGGCTCTTAGTGCTTGTTCAGCAGCTTCTCCAGCAGCTTCTTTTGGAAGTGGTGGTTCTGCTTCTACAGTTAGTCCAGCTGCTAAAATTAGACCTGGATTAGGGCTATCTGGTTTTTCTCATATAACTGATTCTGTAAGTATTCCAGCAAATACTGCAACTAGTTTTAAAGATGGAGACATAACAGTTACAATTCCTGCCAATGCTATTTCTAAAGAAGTTGTATTCCAAATTCTCCAATCTAAAAACAGTTATTGGCAAAAAAAGTTCCAAAAAGGGAAAAAGTAATTTCTAATTTTGCCTTTAGAATAATAGATCCTCGTAATAAAGAACTCATCTATAGTCTCAATGCTCCAATAACAGTTACTGTTACTAGTCCATCTATTGTTCCTGGAGTGAGATATTTACATGTTATTCCATCAACTCCTCCAAAGGTAATAAATAGTTCTGTTTCGAGTTCTATAAACATAAAACAACACAGCTTAACCCATGTTGGAACAGGGGTTAAGTTCGGATGGCTAGTGGTATTTTAGGTACCCGTCTAGTCTTTAGACTCTATAGATATAAATATGTTAGCAATTGGTTTAGTTGGGTATTTTGTTTCTAAATAAAACAAAGTGAGACCATTTTATCTTTTAATCGGAGGAAAAGTGAAAACCCAATCAGGAACAATAATTCAAAATAGCTCTAAACTATCTAAATTATTGAGATCTTTTTCAGCAGTACTTGTGGCTGGAGTTGGACTGAGTGCTTGTTCTACTTCTGGAAATTCGGGAAGCAGTTCTTCCCCTTCTACGACAAGTTCTGCTAGTAAAATAAGATCAGGTCTTGCTCAATATGGGTTTTCCAAAATAGCTGCTTCTAAAAATATTTCTGCCAATACAGCTGAGACCATAACTGTTGGAAATTTGAAGGTTTCTATTCCTTCTAATGCAATCACTAGAGAAGTTACTTTCCAAATCCTACAAGCTCCTTCTAATAGCTATTGGCAAAAATCGGTGCCAGGAGGTAAAAAAGTAATTTCTAATTTTGCCTTTAGGGTAATCAATCCTCGTAACAAGCAACTTTTAACTACATTTAATGCTCCGATAACAGTTTCTATTACCAGTCCATCTATTAGCTCAGCTTCTCAATATCTCAACGTTACAGCTGCTAAGCCTCCTAAAATTACATCAAATCCAATTCCACCTAGCATTAAAGGACATACTCTTACTCATGCTAACAAAAATGCCACAACTGGTTGGATAGTTACTTCTTGATCCTTGCTTGACTTATTTCTAAAAAGTTCTTTCTCAAGACAAACCAAGTTTGAAGATATTGTTGAATAAGTTAATTATTATGAAAATGAGATTTTATGTGTCTTTATGTATAGCATTTTAGGTCAATTTGGTAATCTTTGGTGAATTACAACCAAACCAAGTGGGGAGTTATTTTAAAAAGTATTAACATACTAAGCTTTTGAGAAAAAATATTTTCTACTTTTGCAGTTATGTTTTATAATTTGGAATAATAGGTTTAGTGACAATGCCTTGGAGGTTGAAATAATGAGTTACGTAAAAAGTTTGGCATTATTGATTGTCAAAAATGAACTCATTGCAAGTTTGGTGCTTATAGCTATCTCTGCATTTGTTTTGTTTGTGATTTTACACATATTAGATCCTCAGTTGCCCCTATTGGGCTATCCCTAATTCAACTAGAGGTAATTTTTAATTTATTATATTAACTCAAGTTACAACATGATGTATAGCTAATATAAAAATTACAATTAGCTATACATCATGTTGTGTTCATTCTATAAGTAATTAAATTAATAAATAATTCAACTTTTAAAAGTGATAAAGTTTTTTGTTCTTCTTAAAAGTTTTCAAAGACAAAAACATTAGTTATGGTACCAGCCATATAAGAAATACAATTGGGTTATTGGGATAAAAGTTGTTTTATTTTCAGCAATCTTTTTTGTAGTTTTAAACACTGTCATCTTTAGATTGATTATTTGTATTTTTGGTGAGTTTATTTCTTATCAAGAAATACATTTACAGATACTTATAGCTATTGACCCAATTGTTTTATCTGAACTAATTTATCTTGGTGGTTTCAAATAGTTTCTCCTTGGTCAAAAAAGTCAATCTTTGATAAAGAAGTTCTTGAGTCTTATTTTGCCTCTAAATACTGTTAGTTCCTTATAAAATCCTATTATTTGATTTGGCTCGAAAATTGAGGGAGCTAAATCAGATATATAAAGTTATAAGATTTATATTGTTTTTAGTATCTTTTTATACTAATAAATAACCAGGCATTTATTACAACAGCTATATTTCGAAGTGTTTAGGATAGGCATTGAAAAATAAATCTCTTTTATCCCAAAAAGCACAGGGATCTAGAGTAGCTAAATCAAATAGTGATTTTTATTCTATCAATATCAATACCAACAACTATTTAGTTAGACCAACTCCTACAAAGATGGACCTAACTACTACTATCTTTATCTTGGCTATACCAGCATTAGCCGGAATAGTACTTTTTATGATGCCTTTTTGTTCAAGCATATTTTAATATTTATTTATCTATTTTAGCTTTAGATT
>JAJYPT010000109.1 GCA_021795135.1 Actinomycetes bacterium | reverse complement strand
CTGGATGTACTAAACTGAATGGATTCCAAGCTTTGGCAGTAGTTCGCAGTCGTCATTATCATTATTATAAAAATGGATATTGGCACTATGATCCTACAAGTGATTTTGGGAGAATAAAAAGACAACATATGTTTTTGAAGGTTCTCTTCAACCAAATAAAATCCCAAGGTCTTACTAATCCTATAAAAGCAAATGCGCTAATAGGCTCTCTTGTTCATTATGTGACTATAGATTCTGGTTTTTCCTTGACCACAATGGCACAGCTTCTTACTACTTATAGTTCGCTAAATCCAAACAATGTGCCTACTTATACTCTTCCAACTAAAATTGCCAATAACTATCACTACAGAGGTGTTAATTATGGAGATGTCTTATTGCCTAGCAAATCAGCTGACAAAGCAATGATTAGACAATTTTTAGCTACACCTAAGGCTAAAACTTCTTCAAAAACAACTACTCCTGCCATATCACCATCTAGTGTTTCAACTCAAATTTTGAATGGTTCAGGAATAGCAGGCCAAGCTAGTCAAGTAGCCAACCAGCTAAAAAGTGATGGATTTAAGATATCTGGAACTGGAAATGCTAGTTCTTTTAATTACACAAAATCAGTTATTCAGTACCTACCTGGTAACAAAGCAAAAGCTAAAGTACTCCAGTCTAAGGTTCAAGGATCAACTACGCTAAAGCAAGTTTCTAGTTTAAACGGCTCAAGCGTAGCTTTGATAACAGGATCTGATTTTTCTGGTATAAAGACTTCTACTAGTACTCCTAGTACTCCTAGTACTACTGGTAGTGCTGCTATTACTTCCAACACATCTGCTAGTTCCTATCCTTCTTTTGATCCTAGAGCTTGCTAATTAATGCATCTTTTGTTTTGTTGACTAATAATTTTCTATTTGATCAAAAGCAATGATTATATTCAAACTAATGTAGGTCTATGAAAGGTCTTATCCTCTCGGGCGGACATGGGACTAGACTGCGTCCAATAACATATACAAATGCTAAGCAACTAGTCCCTGTTGCCAATAAACCCATCCTTTTTTATGCTTTAGAAGCAATGGCACAAGCTGGCATAAAAGAAGTTGGCATTATTATTGGCCATACTGGTCCAGAAGTAATCAAAGCAGTCGGTGATGGAAGCACTTGGGGATTGCAAGTAACTTATATAACCCAAGAAGAACCTCTAGGCTTGGCTCACTGTGTCCTTATTGCCCAAGATTTTTTATCTACAGATGATTTTGTGATGTATTTAGGGGATAACTTATTACGGCAAGGAATTTCGCCCTATATAGAACAATTCCAAAAATTAAAACTCAAATTCCAAAATAGCCCTATAGCCCATTTATTATTGTCAGAAGTTGAAAACGCAGCCCAATTTGGGGTAGCAACTTTGAATGATAAGGGCGAAGTAATTCGCCTAGTAGAAAAACCTCAAGAACCAGAATCAAATTTAGCGTTGGTTGGAATGTATATTTTTGACCATCACATACATGATGCAGTAAGAAGTATTTCTCCTTCTAAAAGGGGCGAACTCGAAATTACTGACGCTATACAGTGGCTAATAGATAATGGTGTAAAAGTATCTAGCCAAATTATTCAAGGCTGGTGGATAGATACTGGAAATTTGGAGTCTTTGCTAGAGGGCAACAAATTAGTTTTAGATATGGTTGAGACTAATATCGAAGGAGATGTAGACAAAGACTGTATTCTTTCGGGTGAGGTAGTAGTTCAACCAGGTGCACGTGTTGAAAATTGTAAGATTGAAGGGCCTGTGATTATTGGCAAAGATGCTTACCTAAAAGACTGCTATATCAAGGCTTTTACCTCAATTCAAAATAATTGCAAATTAGAAAAATGCCAAGTGCAAAATTCTATTTTATTGAAAAATAGTTCCATAGTTGGCTCTATAGAGGTAAGAGATTCTCTCATAGGTAAATCAGCTCAAGTGTTTGCTACAGATGAAGCTATAAAATGTGTGAAATTGATGATAGGTGATAGTTCTAAAGTGGATTTAACAAAAGGATAACAATGAATCTATTGGTAACAGGAGGAGCAGGATTTATTGGATCAAATTTTGTTCATCACTGGCTAGCTCAACATCCCAACGACAATGTAGTTGTATATGATGCTTTGACCTATGCAGGTCATGAATCAAATTTGGAACAGGTAAGGTCTGATATATCTTTTATAAAAGGAGATATCAGAGATTTTGACTTAGTGGTCAAGACCCTAAAGACTCATAATATTTCAACAGTAGTAAATTTTGCTGCTGAGTCGCATAACTCTTTAGCCATTGTAGATCCCACAAAATTCTTTTTAACTAATGTAATGGGTACACAATCTCTACTTGAAGCATCAAGGCATCAAATGGTGGAGCGCTTTCATCATGTATCTACTTGTGAAGTTTATGGAGACCTGGCTTTAGATTCAAACGAAGTTTTTACAGAAATTTCTCCTTATAGGCCTCGTACTCCCTATAGTGCATCAAAAGCAGGCGCAGATCATGCAGTTAGGGCATATGGATATACTTATTCATTGCCTATAACAATTACGAATTGTTCTAATAATTATGGTCCCTTTCAATTACCTGAAAAGTTAATACCATTATTTATAACCAAAGCTATACAAGATCAAAAACTACCTTTGTATTCTTCGTTACACAATAAAAGAGAATGGTTGCATGTAAAAGATCATTGTCGGGCAATAGAGCTAGTTGTCCTAGAAGGAACTATAGGTCAGACTTATCTAGTTGGAAGTGGATTTGAAGCAAGCATAGATGAAATAGCAGATAAGATTTTAGAAATTAGCCACAAATCAAAAGAGTTGAAGACAATTGTCCAAGATAGGCCTTCTCATGACAGGCGTTATCTTTTGGATTCTACCAAGATAAAGACAGAGCTAGGCTGGAGTCCTACAATAGATTTTGAATCAGGGCTTAAACAAACAGTCCAATGGTATGAAAAAAGAAGAGATTGGTGGGAACCTCTTTTGGAATCTTTGCCCATAATTGAACAAAATTGGTCTTTACTAAAAACAAATTAAATGCGAAGCGTATTGATAACAGGGGCCAATGGACAGCTAGGGATTGAATTAGCTCAGCAGTTTAAAAATTGGCGAGTAATAGCTTTGGACCATAAAAGCTTAGATGTAACCAATCGAGAAGATGTTTTTAATGCTTTTACTACACTATGTCCCCAAGCAGTAATACATAGTGCTGCTTGGACGGCTGTAGATGAATGTGAGTTAGATCCCAACAAGGCATTTTTAGTAAATGCTTTAGGCACTAGATTTGTAGCTGAAGCAGCTAGTTCTATAGGTGCTTATCTTAGCTATATCTCTACTGATTATGTATTTGACGGGGAAACTGAACAAGCTTATACCGAGTGGGATAGGCCTAACCCTTTATCAGTATATGGAAGTTCTAAACTAGGCGGGGAAAGAGAAGTTATTCAAAGAGCTACTCACGGATGGAGCATCGTTAGAACGTCTTGGCTTTGTGGCTTTTATGGACCAAATATTGTAAAAACTGTATTGTCTTTAATAGAAGCTCGTCCTAAGTTGGAATTTGTAGATGACCAATTCGGATCTCCTACTTTTGTCCAAGACTTGGCTCCTAAAATAGAAAAAATAACAAGTAATAAATTAAGTGGGATTTATCATATTACAAATCAAGGAGTAGCTTCTTGGTATGAATTTGCAAGAGCTATTGTCCAACTCAAAGGTCAAGACCCAAGCCGAATACAAGCTATTGCTACAAAAGATCTACAGCCTCCTAGGCTTGCTAGAAGACCTCGGCGTTCTGTTTTGGATAACACAGTATTGAGATTATCAGGAGAAGATCTTTTACCCCAATGGCAAAATTCTTTAGATAAATTAGTAAAAAAAATACTAAACAGTTAAATCGTGTTTATAATGGCAGAACTTAGTTTAGTTATTGGGTTAGTATGGCGAGAGACTATAAAAATAGACCAAAATATAGTATCGGGTCATTGTCTTGGAGCAGATACTACAAGACACTACTTCTAAATTGTCGTGTTTGTTTCATTGATTAGTTTGTCGTGTTTGTTTTATTGATTAGTAAGGAACTTATATTTGCTTTTGATAATTATAAAAGTTGAAGGCAATAAGTTTAGGATTTGTTCAAATGTCTAATATATCTGGACAAGTCAGCTCTGTAGTAGTCAATTATAATGCTGGAAATTATTTATTAGATTGTGTCGGTAGTCTTTATGAACAAGGCATAAAACAAATTATTGTCGTAGATAATAATTCTTCAGATAACTCTCAATTATATCTAAAGAGAAAATTTCCAGATATTGAATTAGTAGAAGCAGGTGCAAATATTGGCTATGGAGCAGCAATAAACATGGGCTCTAAATTAGTTACGAGTCTATATATGCTTATTTGCAATCCAGATATAATTTTACAACAAGGCAGTATTGAATCTTTATTAGAAACTATAGAATCAGATCCAACTATAGCTTTTGTAGGACCTAAAATTTTAAATCCAGATGGTACTTTGTATCCCTCTGTGCGAGTATTTCCTTCTATGGTGGATGCAATTGGACATGCCTTTGTGGGGTTGGTCGCTCCTAATAATCGATTTAGTCGTCGATATAGAATGCTGGATTGGGACCATTCAGCTACTTCAGTGGTAGATTGGGTATCAGGTGCTTGCCTTTTGGCAAATAAGGCTCATTTTGATGTTTTGGGCGGATTTGATGAAAGCTATTTTATGTATATGGAAGATGTAGATATATGTTGGAGAGCTGCCCAAGAAGGCAATAAGGTTGTATATAATCCTTCTTCTAGGGTAATGCATGTTCAAGGAGTATCTTCTAGGCAACATCCTTATAAAATGACAGTTGAACATCACCGCTCTTTATATAAGTTTTTTTCTAAAATAGCTTCTAAGTATCAGTATTTATTGCTACCTATTGTTGGGTTTGGTTTGGTTATAAGAACAGTTTTAGCTGTTTTGAAACATTTTTTTTCGGAATTCGATTCTTTGAAATTAGCAAAAAAGACAGTTGTAGCGTTTTTTGCAAGGTTGAAAAGTCGAAATTTTTAGTAGATTTTGAGGATTATGGGAAGAGCTTCTACAGATAAAAGAATTGCTCGTGCCGCTGGAGCAGGTGGTAGTCGATTAGCGGGGCGACAAATACCTATTGGATTTTATAGTGCTTTGGTTTTAATAGTTATTATTGGCATTGTAATGGTTGTATTTAGTCGTAATCAAAGATTGGCGGCTTCTCCTACTTCCAAACCACAAGTAGCTCATTTAGCCTATGCTTTTGATATTTGTGGCACCATAGAGCCTCCATTGTCTTCCAAGACAAGCAATGGTCCAATAAAGCTTACAAAAACTGGGTTGATAACAGTTACTTCTTCTAAACCAGCAACTTTAGCTCAGTTGCTTTCTGATTATAAAAGTATTAAGCTTACTGCTTCTACTTTGAGTTATCCCGGCTCTCCAACTTATACCAATGGTCAAAAATGTGGAACCAAAGTGGGACAAGTTATGGTTGGAACTTGGTCAACGCCTAGTTCCAAAGTTCCTACTTTGGTCAAAGTAAATCCAAGCAAAATTATTTTGCATAATAATGAAATGATTACGATTGCTTTTTTGCCAAAGGGAACTAAACCCTCTACTCCTCCAGGCTCTAGGGTGCTTTCTTTGTTGAAAACAGCTGGATTTACTTCATCTGCTTTTCCAAGCACTACATCTTCTGCGCCTTCGACAACTTCGGGCACTGGAGCTACTCCAACTAGCACAACAGTTCCTTCAACTACTACCAAACCCTAATCAATGGAGAATAAAAACTACTTATGAAAGCCATAGTCCTAGTAGGAGGTCAAGGAACTCGACTACGTCCTTTGACCTTACATAGACCAAAGCAGATGTTGCCAGTTGTAGAAAAAACAATGATCGAGCGAGTATTAGATCACTTGAAAAAACACGGCATAGATGAAGTAGTGCTCTCACTGGGCTATAAGCCCGATGCTTTTATTGCTGCATTCCCTGATGGAGTGGCATCGGGGGTAAAGCTTTCTTATGCTGTAGAAGATGAACCTCTAGATACAGCTGGAGCCATTCGTTTTGCTGCTTCTCAAGTCAAGATGGAGGAGACCTTTGCAG
>JAJYPT010000009.1 GCA_021795135.1 Actinomycetes bacterium | reverse complement strand
TTACCATACGCTCTATTTTGGCAATGATAGGAGAATGCACTGGAAAAGTTCTTTCAACTCCTACTCCAAAACTCACTTTGCGTACAGTAAAGGTTTCACGGACTCCAGAACCTTGACGACGTATTACCACGCCTTGGAAAATCTGAACTCGTTCGCGGTTGCCTTCTACAACTCGTACATGGACCTTGAGTGTATCGCCTGGAGAAAAAGGCGGAACATCAGATCGTAAACTCTGTTTATCAATTAAATCAGTCGGATTCATGGGGGAAAAGCTCCTCAGCATTACCGGGAATTTCTATAGAATACCCATTTTTTTGTAATAAGCGCACATCGTCTTGACAAAGACCTCCTCGCGCTTGGATTAGGTCTGGTCTTTTTTGTAAAGTCCTCAACAATGATTCATTATATCGCCATTGAGAGATTAAAGAATGATTACCAGACAATAGCACAGATGGAACCTGCCATCCTCTAAAATTTCTAGGTCTAGTATATTGGGGATATTCTAAAAGACCATTAGAAAAAGTTTCTTCTTCTGCAGAATTGTCATTGCCCATAACTCCGGGCAATAGTCGAGAAACTGCTTCTATAACAACCAAAGCAGCAACTTCTCCTCCTGCTAATATATAATCTCCTATAGAGATCTCATCATCTACTAGATAACGAGATATTCTTTCGTCAACTCCTTCATATCTGCCACACAATAAAGAAAATCCCTTTTGAGATGAACAAGCAAGCTCTTTAGCCATTGCTTGTTCAAAACGGCGTCCTGTTGGAGACAACAAGAACAGTGGTCTTTTGAAATCTAATTTTTCAACAGCATTAAATACAGGTTCTGGCGCTAGCACCATTCCTGCTCCCCCACCAAAAGGTGCATCATCTACAGATCTATATTTATTAGTTGATCCTTCGCGTAAATCATGAGCCCTTATTGATATATTGCCTTGTTCTATTGCTTTCCCAAGAAGAGATTCAGAAACAAAGTTAGAAATCATAGATGGAAAAATTGTAAAAACATCAATTTGAAAAGTCATTGTATTTTCAATCTAAAAGACCAGCAGGAAGATCTACTGTAATCATTTTTTCTCTTTGGTCTTTGACAAAAACCAAAGGAATCAAAATATCATCTTCTAATACTAATAAATCACTAGCTGGGTTAGCTTCAACTGATTTTACAATCCCAATTATAGATCCAGATAAATCTTTAACTTGAGAACCAATTAAGTCATGAACCCAAAGAGAGCTTTCATCTTCAATTTTAGGAGCAAATATAACTACGCCTTTTAAAGCTTCTGCTTGATCACGAGTAGTTATTCCTTTAAATCTAACCAACCAACGGTTTTTAAAAGAAGAAGATGATTCAACAATAAGTTGACCAGAACTAATATGGACAACTGAACCTGGAGTAAGTCTTTCAGTTCTATTAGTAGAAAGCCAAACTTCTAGTTCACCTTTTAGTCCGTGAGGCCGAACAATTTTTCCAATTTCTAATAAAGATTCCGACATTATCACAAAGTGATAGTTGCTATCTAGTCAACTATATCTACAGAAACTTCTAGTCCTTCTTGGGCTCCAGCGGCTCGGACCAAAGTTCTAATGGCATAGGCAACTCTACCTCTTTTACCTATGACCCTTCCTATATCTGAAGCTGCCACATGAAGTTTGAGAACTATGGGAGAAGTTTCTTCATTGATTTCAACCACTACAGAATCTGGGTCTTCTACTATTGAGCGAGCTACATATTCCAAAACTCCTCGAGCAGCCCCTGCTATTAAACGATTCCCTAACTGGTCATCAATAACTGAATCATCATCTTTGGCAATATTGCCATCTGTCACTGAGTTCACTTCACCGACGCATGCTTATTAGACTCGAAAGTTTCCATTACCCCAGATGCTTTCAAAAGCTTTTCTACAGTTTCTGTGGGTTGAGCTCCTTGAGAAAGCCATTTAAGCGCTTTGTCGCTATTTATATTAATCACAGAAGGATCCTGTCGAGGAAAATATGTTCCTACTATTTCTATGAACCTTCCGTCTCGAGGGCTACGACTGTCTGTAGCAACTATTCGATATGTAGGTTGTTTCTTTTTACCCATTCGCATAAGGCGAAGCTTGACCACGCTTAGTCCTTTTCTAGTCTCTAGTTACAATTCTAAACTATTAATTGTTCTCAAGTATGAGCCAATTGTCTTTTCAAGTTATACTTTGAGGCGTCCAGAAGGTAAAGTTACCCTTCCACCTCTTTTTTTCTTAGATTTGGACTTGGTCAATGGACCCATGCCCTTCATCATCTTTTGCATTTCTTTAAACTGTTTAAGTAAAGTATTTACTTGAGTAGTGTTTGATCCACTTCCATTAGCTATTCTAAGCTTTCTAGAACCATTAATAATAGTTGGATCTCTTCTTTCTTGAGGTGTCATAGATTGAATAATGGCCTCAACCCGAGATAATTCTTTATCATCAAGTTTAGCAGAACGTATCTCTTTAGGTACTCCTGGTAGCATTCCAAGTATTCCCTGTAAAGATCCTAGCTTTTTAACTTGTTGCATCTGCTCTAAAAAGTCTTCTAAAGTAAAACGACCTTCTTGTAAACTTGCCATCCCTTTGGCTGCTACATCTTGATCATAAGAACGTTCAGCTTGTTCTATAAGGGTCAAAACATCGCCCATACCCAAGATTCGATCCGCCATACGATCGGGATGAAAAATATCGAAAGCATCTTGTTTTTCGCCCGTAGATACAAAAGCAATTGGCTTTCCAACTACTTCTTTGACAGAAAGTGCTGCTCCGCCTCTAGCATCTCCATCTAATTTAGTTAGAATAACCCCATCTAATTTCAATGTCTCATGAAAAGCTCTTGCTGTTTCTACAGACTCTTGCCCAATCATCGCATCTATTACTAAAAAAGTATAATCTGGTTCAATAGAAGTAGAAATTTGTCTTACTTGTTCCATGAGATCATAATCGATACTTAGACGACCAGCAGTATCAACTATTAAGACATCTTTGCCGATATCTCGTGCATATTCTAGGCCACCTCGCGCTGTTTGAACTGGATCTTGAGGATCTGAATAAAAGCTTACCCCTGCTTGTCCAGCTAAGATACGGAGTTGTTCCACAGCAGCGGGACGGGCAAGGTCAGCTCCTACCAACAAAGGGTTTCTGCCTTGTTGTTTAAACCAAAGAGCTAATTTTCCAGCAGTTGTTGTTTTACCAGCACCTTGTAGACCAGCAAGAAGAATAACCGTAGGTGGTTTAGAAGCATAATTGAGCTTAAAGCTTTGTCCACCTAATATTTCAACTAATTCTTCATTTACAATTTTGATAACTTGTTGAGCTGGAGACAAACTTTTAGAAAGGTCTGCTCCAATGCAGCGATTTTTTACTCTTTCAGTAAATATCTTTACTACATCTAGATTGACATCAGCTTCTAAAAGAGCGACTCTGATTTCACGTAGTATGTCATTGACGTCTTTTTCTCCCAGACGTCCCCTACTTTTGAGTTTTGTAAAAATCTGATCGAAACGAGCAGATAAAGAGTCAAACATTTTCCTACCAACTTTATAATTTGTAATTAATCAAAAAGTGCTTCTATAAATGTCTTGGGATCAAAAGGAATTAAATCCCTAGCTCCTTCACCAAGTCCTACGAGCTTTACTGGAACTCCTAGCTCTTTTTCAACAGCTAAAACAATTCCTCCTTTGGATGTCCCATCAAGCTTAGTCAACACTACTCCAGTTACACCAACTGCTTGTCCAAATTGTCGAGCTTGTACAAGAGCATTTTGACCCGTGGTTGCATCTATAACCAATAGTACCTCACTTACTTGTCCTGGAGGTCTTTGAGCAACTCTGTGAATTTTTTTTAATTCTTCCATTAAATTAACTTTTGTATGCAATCTTCCAGCAGTATCGGCTAAAACTAAGTCTGCTTGTCTGGCTGCAGCTTTTTGTACCGCATCAAATATAACTGAACTGGGATCGGCTCCTTCGGTTGAACTTACAAGTTCAACTCCTACTCTTTTAGCCCACAAACTAAGCTGTTCTGATGCAGCTGCTCGAAAAGTATCTCCTGCAGCTAAAATTACTTTTTTACCTTCATCTTTTTGCATTTGAGCAATCTTGGCAATACTTGTTGTTTTTCCAACCCCATTTACCCCAACGAAAAGCCACACATTGGGCTTTTGCTCGCTAAGTCGCAAAGATCTGTCTATTTCCAAAAGATTATTTACTAAATCTAACTTTAAAGCCTCAACTAAAGCCTCTGGAGAAGTAATACCTTGTGATTTTACTTTTTTCTTTAAATCCTGCAAAATTTCAGTAGTAAGAGAGATTCCCACATCTGCTCTAATTAGGGCTTCTTCTATTTCTTCCCAGGCTTCGGGGGTTATTGAATTTCTAGATAATAAAGTAGTGACATATGTACTAAATAAACCCCGGGTTTTAGAAAGACGATCTCGTAAACTTACCTCAACTACTGGTTCTTCTATTACCTCAACTTCACTGGGGGTAACCTCACCAGGACTAACTCGATCTTTGGTTGTAGTTGGACCAGAAGGACTAGGTCTAGGAAGAGGAGGCTTCTTTTTTGATCGAGTCCGAAATAAAGCAGTAGAGCCTATTACCGACACCAATAAAAACCCAAGTATTACTATTAAATAAATATGCATTTACATAAACCTACTCGTTGATTTGACTTGAGATAAAACTATTATTCATACGCTGTGTTATTACTTTAGATGTGCCACCTGGAGCCATTGATACTCCCACTAAACAATCTGCAGCTTCCATAGTCCTTTTTTGATGAGTAACTACTAAAAGTTGAGAAGTTGTACGAAAATCATTTAATAAGTTTAAAAATCTATGCAAACTAACATCATCTAAAGCTGCTTCTACTTCATCTAAAATATAAAAAGGAGAAGGGCGACTTCTAAAGACTGAGAACAAAAAAGCCAAAGCAGCTAAAGACCTTTCTCCCCCTGATAATAATGATAATTTTTTTACATTCTTTCCAGCGGGTTTGGCCTCTACTTCTATTCCTGATTCCAATAATTCTTTAGATTCAGAAAGGATCAAACGACCCTGTCCACCAGGAAAAAGCATAGAAAATATTTCTTTAAAATTTTCAGCTATTTCTGTAAAAGAATCTCCAAATAATTCTGACATTTCATCATCTATAGCTCTGATAACTTTTTTAAGTTCTTTTCTAGAAGAATCTATATCTTCAAGTTGAGATTCCAAAAACTGTGCTCTTTCAGATAATTCTTTATATTGTTCTAAAGCAAGAGGGTTGACAAGTCCCAGCTTTTGTAAAGAATCTTCCAAATCTTGTAAATGATTAGAAGCAGAAATTCCCTCTGGTAAATTCAAAGAATATTCTTGATCTATTTTTTCACTTATTGGTAAAGTTCCTAATTTTTCAACCGCACTATCTAGTCGTAGACGATCTTCGGCTCTTTTTATATTAGCTTGTTGAAGACTTTGAGATAGTTGTTTGAGGCTATCTTGCAAAGAATCAAAAAGGATTGTATTTGAGCTTATAAGACTCAAAAGATTTTTGTCTCTTGATCGAAGTTTTTCATATAGCTTAGAAATTACTTCTAACCTATTACTAAGAAGTTTTCCAGTTGAGATCAAATTCTTAGAAAATTGCTCAAGACCTATTTGATTTAGTTTTAATTGCTTTTGCTTTTGCTTAGCTTGTTGTTCTTCTTCTTTTATAAGTTCTAACTTATTTTCAATATCACTTAGTCGTTTTGAAACAAAAGAACGTCTTTGCTCCAAAGAAACTACTCTTAATTCAAAATCATTTTTTAGTGCTAAAAAAGCCCTGTGTTTATCATCTAAAGAAGCTTTTTTCTCTCTATATGCTTCAAGTTGATTTTGTTTTTTATCTTCTAAAGACTTTTTATCTCTAAAGTCTTTTTCCAATATTTCTAACTTTTCAGCATCTATAACTTTTTGCTGATCTAAAAAACTAATTTGATTATTTAAAGATTTAAGCTCTTTTTGTAGTTGAACAAATTGATCTGTAAAATTAGACAAAGATTGTTCCAAACGATTTTTTTTCGACTGTAATTGGGCTTGTAAAGAACGCTCATTTGCCTCTTTGGACCTTAGATCTTTCAAATTCAATCTACAACTACTCAAATATTCAAAATCGTTTTTTAATTGTTGTTCTAATTTAGCAAGATCAGATTCAGCTTGTTCTAAGGCCACTTTAGTTGTTTTATGCGAAGAAACTTTAGTCCTTGCAACTGAATTAAAAAACCTATCACCTTGAGGAGTTACTACCAAAAGACCTAGATGTTGTTTGGCAAAGTCAAAAGCAAAAGCAAAATGATCTTTAACAACAACAACATTTTCTAGCAATGCCTCAAGCAGTGATTGTATTTGAGGATCTACTGCTCTAATATAATCTTTGAGCCAGTGGGCATTTGGAGGAAGTACTACTTGAGAATATTTTTTCTCCTCAAATAAATTTGGATCCAAAGACAAAATTACTCCACTTACTTGTTTGTCTCGCAAAGACTCTAGGGCTTGTTTAGCCGACTCTGTCGTTTTCATAACAACACCTGAAGATATTTCGGCTATAGCTGTCTCAAAAGAAGTCTCCCACCCAGGTTCTATATCTATCAATTCTATTAAAGTTCCCAATAAATCAGGGCTAGGTAATAAATGTTGAGCTGCTTGGGCTCTAGCTTCTTGAAGTGCTTGGGTAAAAGCAACAACTCTTGCTTTTAGTCCATGCAACTGCCTATCTTTTTGCCTCCATTTTTCTTCAGCTTGTGCTTCTATGGATTCAGCTTGTTTTTTATCAGAGTAAATTCTTTGACAATTATTTTCTGTTGATTTAATTTCTTGATCTAACTTTTCAAGTTCCAATTTAGAAGATGAGATATTTTGTTCTATTTGAGATATTCGCGAAACTAAACTTTTTACTCTGTTATCTAAACGAAGCAAATCTTGTTTATCTCTATTTATCTTTGAATTTAGTTGCTGAAGCTTTAAATTCAACTCAATAACTTCAGAATTGTAATCTGTATCCAAAGAATCAAATTCTTGAGCTAAATCAAATATTTTTTGTTCAAATTCTTTCCCTTTAGCTTCAATGGTTTTAGACTCTTGGACAAGATCTGCTGCTAAAGAATCTAGCTGAATAAGTTGATTTTTTAAATCATTAGATTCCTCTACAAGCGATAGGGCAAAAGAGTCATTAATTTGTCTTTGTTGTTCTTTGGCTAACGAACGCTTTTTTTCTTCTATTATTGCCAAAGTCGATTTCCATTTGGCTAAAGTAGTTTCATAACCTAGTTTCAAGTTATTGATCTTGTCGGTATTGGTATTTTCTAGAATTGATCTTGCAGTTTCAATTTGGGATTTAGCTAATTCAGACAAAGAATTAATTTGATTTTGACGATCTTCTAGTTTGCTAACTTGAGCATTGTCTTCATCTAATTGATCCCTAAGCCGGCTAAGTTCAACTGATGCTAGATAGTGTCTAACGTGTTCTATTTGCTCAACAAGCAACTGATAACGTTCGGCTTGTTTTGCTTGACGCTTAAGCGGTTTTAGCTGTCTTTGGACCTCATCAACAATATCTTTGAGTCGTAAAAAATCTTGATCTATAGAAACCAAGCGTCTTTGGACTTTTTCTTTCCTTCTCCTAAATTTCAATATTCCTGAGGCTTCTTCAATAATCATTCTTCTGTCTTCAGGCCTTGCATTCAATACTGTATCTAGATGACCTTGACTAATGATTATGTGTTGTTGACGACCAACTCCAGCATCTGATAACAGTTCTTGAACATCCCAAAGACGACATCGAATTCCGTTTAGAAAATATTCACTATCTCCAGAACGAAAAAGAGTTCGCTTGATAGTAATTTCAGATAAACCAATTGGGATAAGACCAGAAGAATTATCAATACAAAGCACTACTTCAGCTCTTCCTAAGGCTGATTTTGAACTAGAACCAGCAAATATAACATCATCCATTTTTGAAGAGCGTAAAGCTTTTGAGCCTTGGGCTCCCAAAACCCAAGCTACCGAATCAACAACATTTGATTTACCCGAGCCATTAGGGCCAACTACTGCAGTTATCCCAGTTTCTAATTCTAAAGTAGTAGCATCTGCAAAAGATTTGAAACCTTTGATTGTTAATGATTTTAAAAACATTGTTTTGGCTCTCGGTTAAATTATTTTCAATTTTGGCAATTAGGACAAAAATAGCAAGAACGGGAATTTACTTTAGTTTTTATAATAGCTTGACCACATTTGCAACATGGCTTTCCTTGACGAGCGTGAACTTTATGATAATTTTGAAATTGTCCAATTTCACCAAAAAGGTCCCTATATTGCTCATCTCTAAGAGATGAGCCACCTTTGTCAATAGCTTTTTTCAAGACTTTGTCAATAGAGATGTAAAGAGATTTTACTTCATCTTCAGACAAGGAATTAGGACTTCGATCATAACGCAGTCCAGATTCAAAAAGAATTTCATCTGAATAGATGTTGCCAATACCGCATAAAAAGCTTTGATCCATCAATAGATTTTTCAACTTGGTCTTTTTTCCAGAGATCATTTTGTAAAAATCATCCTGAGTAAAATTTTGAGTTATGGGATCTAAGCCGAGATTTTGAAGTTTTATACAAAAACCATCCTCGCAATTATCTAAAAAAACTTCTCCAAAAGTGCGCGGATCAACAAAACATAAGAACTTGTTGTTATTGAATTGCATCTTTAGATGAGTATGTTTTTTAAATTCAGATCCAGTTTCTTGAATTAGAAGTTGCCCACTCATGCCTAGGTGAATAATAACTGTGTTATATACGACAAAAGAAGATGTGGCTTGTAAATACAGCAGCAGATACTTGCCCCTACGCCCAATTTTAGTAATGTAAGAATTTTTTATAGATTCAATAACTTCTTTAGCCGAATCATGTCGACGGATAGATCGTAGATTATAAATTTCCACATCTTCAATAGATAAATTTACAATCTGTGATTCTAGCTGTTTACGAATAGTTTCAACTTCAGGTAATTCAGGCACTATTGGATGAAATTAGTTCTTGCCATGCCATCTTTGCCGCAGCTTGTTCTGCTTGTTTTTTTGAACGCCCCTGTCCAGTTCCTACTTGGCGATCTTGAATTGTAACTACTGCAAAAAAAATTTTGGCATGATCAGGACCTTTGTCTTGAAGATCGTATTTAGGACTAGCATCAAATAAATGGGCTGAAAGTTCTTGAAGTCTAGTTTTATAATCGCGTTCTCCAGGGCCTTGAGCGCCAGCTTGAATATAAGGAGATAAAAGATTTAGTACCAGTTCACGAACGGTTGGGAATCCTTCACTAAGATAAATTGAGCCTATTACAGCTTCCATAGCATCGGCTAAAATAGAAACCTTTTGTCTACCCCCCGAACTATTTTCTCCTTTGCCTAACAACAATGCAGAACCCAAATCAAGACTTGATGCTATTTGGGCCAAAGTGGCAGCATCTACAACAGAAGAACGCAGTTTCGCTAATTCACCTTCAGCAAGAGAGGGGAAAGACAAATATATGTATTCAGTTACTATCAAACCAAGTACTGAATCCCCTAGAAATTCCAGTCTCTCATTAGATTCTTGCCCAATATGTTCAGCACACCAAGATCTATGCGAAACAGCTAACTTTAATAGACCCAAATCGCCTTTTAGACCAAGGCGTTGAGACAAAGCCTGTAACTGTTTGGTAAAAGAATCTTTTTCTGGCGACACTATTTGCTTTTTTTTAAAGATTAGCTGATTTCTAGTTTCGCAGAGATATAATCCACAGCATCTCTGACAGTTCTGAGGTCTTCTAGATCTTCGTCATCAATTCTAAACCCTGGATGGCTTCTTCCTATTTCTTGTTCTAAAGACTCGATTAGTTCTATCAAAGCTAACGAATCGGCATCCAAATCCTCTGAAAATGAAGAGCCTTCTGCTATTTCGCCAGGTTCTATTTCTAAAATATCTGCAAGACGATCTCTAATTAGTTGAAAAACTTCTTGACGGTTACGTGGACCGCCTTCTAGGTAGGTATCAGACAAAGCAGCTCCCGTTTTGGATAATAATTTTGGATATCATATTTAATTTAATAAAGTCTCTAACACTAATTGCTTATTCTATTGAAGAAATAGAATTTTTTATCTCTTGTACTAATTTTGCACTAACCATGTCTCTAGCTGTTACTACAGCATTTGATATAGCTACAGAAGAAGAAGACCCGTGACTTATTATACAGACCCCATCAATGCCCAATAACATGGCTCCTCCAGTGCTTTCAGGATCCATTTTTTTTATGATGGGTTGCAATAGAGGAAAAAGTATTTCCCCAGCTTGACGAGATTGTTCTGTAGATGCAATTACTGACATAAAAGAATTTAAAAAAACTTTCAAGCTTCCCTCAAGGGCTTTTAAAACTATATTGCCAGTAAATCCATCTGTAACTACAACATCTGCAGCTCCTAGTAAAAGGTCTCCTCCTTCTACGTTTCCTATAAAATTCAAATTAGTCAATTGTTTTAAAATTTCATGGGTTTGTTTGACTAAAGAATTACCTTTAGAATCTTCTTCCCCATTTGATAATAAGCCAACTTTAGGATTAGCTAGTCCAAAACGAGTTTTAGCAAAAACAGAACCCATCTGACCAAATTGAGCTAACCAAGAAGCAGAACAATCTACGTTTGCACCAGCGTCAAGTAAAATAGTATGGTCTCCCGATGGCAAAGGCAAAGGCGTAGCTATAGCAGGACGTGAAATTCCTTTTATACGACCTATTCTCCACAAAGCCGACACCATAGCTGCTCCTGTATTGCCAGGACTGACCATTGCACAAGCTCTTCCATCTCTAACTGCTTCTGCAGCTTTGAGAACTGAAGCATCTTGTTTGCGTCTAACAGCTGAAGCAGGCTCATCATGCATTTCAATTACTTCTAAAGCAGGTATAACTTCAAAGGGACTACTATCACCTATAACTGCGGGATCTCCTACTAAAATTATAGGAATCCCGTATTTTTCATAGGCAAATAAAGCTCCCTTTATGATTTCTTGTGGTCCTTTGTCAGCACCCATAACATCTACGGCTATAGGTAACATTGATTCAAAAGATGAACTAGAAGCTGTCATATGCACCTATTGGGTAATAGTCGTAAATAATAGCCAAAATCAAACCCTTTAGATAACTTCTATAGCTTGGCGACCATGATACCAACCACAATAAGGACAAACTACGTGGGGCAACTTTGCTTTTTCACATTTAGGACATGTACTTCGCGCAGAAGCCTCTAGCTTCCAATTAGAAGCTCTCCTACTACGAGTTTTAGCTTTTGATGTTTTTTTCTTTGGAACAGCCATCGAACTTCTTTCCTAACAGTCAATAAAAAATCTCTACTACTTATATTTAGCTCTCATATTGAGCTTTTTGCTGTAATTATTTGTAACCATTAGAGTCATCAAATTTCAATGACTCCAATCCTGCCCACCTAGGGTCTACTTCAGCCACATTACAATCACATGTTCCTTCATTGAGATTCATACCACATTTGATACAAAGCCCTAAGCAATCTTCAGCACACAAAGGAGCTACTGGTAGTTCTAGTAAAATAGCATCTCGGGCTAAAGGTTCCAGATCTAAGCGATCTGATTGTAATAAGTAAGTAGTTTCTAAATTTGAGTTTGGCTCAAACAATTCTCTAACATAGCACGTAATTATACCATTTGCATCACCCAAACAGCGTCGACAAATGCCTTGCCATTGAGCTTTGACAGTTCCAGAGACTAAAACGCCTCCGTGAACTGCTTCTAATAAAACATCTACCTCTACAATACCAGGAGGTTTTATCCAACTAGTACTTACCTTGAGATCCGATAAGACTGCTGATCTTTTTTCTTTTATCCTAGGGTCTGGGGCCGTAGATAAATTAGCTATATTGATTTCAAAATCTTTCATAGTCATCTTGGGTCTAAATACTATCTTGATCGAATAAGTAGATATCTAAGGAACTATCTGGATCTAAGGTTTCGTCCAGATTAGTATAATCTTCAATATTTGGCACCTGATCTGGTGCCAGTTCTTCTAAAAATTCTTTTTGAATTTTTTCTTTACTACCTTTGACTATATGGGATAACTCATCAATAGTTCTATCAAGAGATTTTATTTTTTCATGGCAATAATGAGCCGTTTCGTATCTAAGCTTTTTAGCCTCTTGCCTAGCACTTTCACGTTCACGATTAGCAATTATATTTGCCTGTCTTGCTATTTCGTTTCTTTGAACCATCAGTTCAGCTCTTGCTCGAGCATCTTCTATAATCTGTGCGCCTTCTGTACGCATTCCATCTAAGAACTCTTTACGATATTTTAACACCTCTTGAGCTTGTTCTAATTCATTAGGCAAGGTATTTGAGATCTGGGCTAAAAGATAAAGGACTTCGTCTTGGGGGATTAAAACAGAAGACGAAAAAGGAACCACTTTTGCATTTTCAATCAATTCTATAAGTTCAGCCAACAAAGATTGAACTTGGATCTGTTTTTGAGAATTTTGAGGTGTAGTCATTATCCGAACCTCTCTTTTAATTGTTTGGCAACAGCGGGAGGAACCATTTTTGATACGTCTCCACCAAATCTAGCAACTTCTCTAATCAATCTAGAAGATAAAAAAGAATAAGTAGAAGCAGTAGGTATAAACAAAGTATCTATTCCTGAAAGACTAAAATTCATTTGAGCCATCTGTAGTTCGTTTTCAAAATCAGTTACAGCTCTAAGACCTCGTATTATCACATTTGCTTCAACTTCTTTAGCTAGACGGACTACTAGTGTAGAAAACGAAACAACTTTAATATTTTCTAAATGACTTACTGCTTGAGTGATCATTTCTTGACGTTCGTCTAATTCAAAAAGACGAGTTGCCTTTTGGGGATTGACCATCGTTGCTATTATAACTTGATCAAATAAACGACAAGCACTTTCTACAATTTCAAGATGGCCATCATGAAATGGATCAAATGAGCCCGGAAAAAGAGCCGTTTTCATCATCCAACCTCTCAAGGACTAAGCCTTATTTATATTTATATATTTAGATTTATATTTAGCCCTCTAGGAGCTTTGAGCGATTAAAAAACTAATAACTGTATCGCCATACTTTTTAACTTTATAAAGATCATATGGGCAATTGCTAACTTCAAGTAATTTATTAGATTCTACTACTAATATCTTAGTCTTTAGTAGGTCAAATACTTGTATCCAATTAGAAAACTCATAAGGAGGATCACAAAAAGCTAAATCAAAATCAAAAGAACAACGAGATAACCAAGTTAAAACATTTGCTCTAACTAATGTAGTTTTATCCCTATCTAACTTAGTAGAAACAATGTTGGCTTCTATAATTTTAATTGCTTGAAGATTATTTTCTACAAAAGTTACCTGACTTGCCCCTTGGGATAAAGCTTCTATGCCCATAGCGCCACTTCCAGCAAAAAGATCAACTACTTTAGTATTTTGTAGTGAAAAATTTGTTCTTAGAGAATCAAAAACTGCTTCTTTGACTTTTTGAGTGGTAGGTCGAGTTCTACTACTCAAAGGAGAGTGAAGTTTTACTCCCTTAGCTAGTCCTGATGCGACTCTCATTAGTTTTTAAACAAAAATTGAGCATCTTGTTCTTCTAGTAATAATGCTACTTCTTTGGATAAAATATCCGAGCAAGGTTGTATCTTGTGGTCAATTATTTCACTAGCCAGCTCTCGCGCTTGGACTATGAGATCGAGATCTTTTTTCAAAGAGGCCAACTTCAAATCAGTGATACCTTTTTGGCGAGTACCCAAAATAGAGCCTTCTCCACGTATTTCAAGATCTTTTTCAGCCAACAAAAAGCCATCTGTTGTAGAGGCCAAAGCCTCAAGGCGAGCCTTAGAATCTTCAGTTGATGCTTCAGCTAGCAAAAAACACCAAGAATCATCTTTACCTCTGCCAACTCTTCCCCTTAGTTGGTGTAGTTGAGCAATTCCAAACCTATCAGCATCTTGTATGACCATAACAGTTGCATTTGGTACATCAACTCCAACTTCAATAACAGTAGTGGCTATCAATACATCAATCTTTTTATCTCTAAAATCGGCCATGACTTGTTCTTTTTCTTTTGCTGTCATTTGTCCATGCAACAAAGCCAACTTTAGCTTACTCAATACTCCATTAGCTAAAATCTCATAGGTCTCAACAGCAGAACGTGCTTGTATTTTTTCTGAGTCTTCTATCAGTGGACAAACCACATAAGCTTGTTTGTCTTGATTGACTTGTTCTATCAACTTATCCCAAACACGCCTCTCAAAATCTTTGGTTGAGCCCCAAATAGTTTTAATAGGACGTCTTCCTGTTGGCAATTCATCTAAAACACTTACATCCAAATCGCCATATTGAGTCATAGCTGCAGTTCTAGGTATTGGAGTAGCAGTCATTACCAAGACATCTACGTCTTGACCTTTTTGCCTCAACATAGCCCGTTGTTCTACCCCAAAACGATGTTGTTCATCTACTACTACTACTCCAAGTTGGTTGAATTTCACTTCTGGAGACAAAAGAGCATGTGTGCCAATAGCAATATCAATCTTGCCACTTGCTAAATCTGTAATTAGCTGAGATTTTTTAGAAGCAGTATTTTTTGCTACAAAAAGACCTATCTCTAAAGAAGGAACCACAGGATCAAATAAAGAAAGCTCAACAGGTTCTTTGCCTTTGACTTGGATCTGAGACAACATTGATTTCAAACTTAGATAATGTTGTTCCGCTAAAACTTCAGTAGGAGCCATAAATGCTCCTTGGTACCCACTTTGAATTGCTGCTAATAAAGTACAAATTGCCACTACTGTTTTACCTGAGCCAACATCTCCTTGCAAGAGTCTATGCATTGGAAAAGGTTGGGTCATATCTTGAAAAATTTCTTCGACTGCTTTTTTTTGAGCATTTGTCATTTCATAAGAAAGTGCTGACAAAAAAGCTTCTATTAGTTCTCCATAATTTGGCCCAGTACCTACTTTGTGACGAATACCTTTTACTTGGGCTTGCATTTGTTTTTTTTGGCTTACCAAAACAAACTGCAGCCTCAAAAGCTCATCAAAAGCTAGGCGCTTACGAGCTTTTTCTATTACCCCAAAAGAACTTGGATTGTGGATTTGTTGAAAAGACCAAGTTCTAGATTCAAAGTTAAAATTTTGTCTTTGAACCGGCAAAAGTGGATCCTGTATTGGCCCAATTTCATCTAGCAATATTTTAATTAGTTTGTCTATTTCCCAAGTAGATACAGAAGCTTTTTCTGACTGAGGATAAAGTGGAATAATTCTGCCCGTTTTGTCTCCTATAAAATCCACTACAGGATTGACCATTTGTCTTTTGCCTCGGAAAGAATCCAACTTGCCAAACAATATAGCTTCTTTACCAGCACTTAGTTGTTTGGCTCTCCAAGCTTGATTGAAAAAACTGCATTTCATAGAAGCAGTGGAGTCAAATACTTCGACTTCTACTAAAGTTTTGCCACTTCTGGTTCTTCTTACAGAAGAACTTTTCACCCTTGCCAACACTGTTGCTTGAGCGCCTATTTCAATACTTTGAATAGTTTTTTGCTCAGAACGATCTAGATACCTTCGTGGATAATAGGTAAGCAAATCCAACCACGTAGTTATGCCTAATGTCTCAAGAGCTTGGGTTTTGCGGCTAGTCATGGTCGGTAACTTAGAAATACTTAATTGATCTAATTGAAATAATGTTGTGCCTGGACTAGTAGTACTATCCAAAAAAACTATCCTTTTTCAATTATTCAACTCCTACCAAATAAGGAAAAAGAGGCTGATCTCCTTGGTGAACTTCTATAGCTACATCTGGAAAGTTCTCCCCTACCCATTTCAGTATCTGTTGAGTAGATTTTTCTAAAGAACCTTGCCCTGTGATTATGGTAATTAATTCACTATCTGTATCTAACAATAGTGTCAACAAAGACGTACAACATTTCTCCAAAGATGGCTCAATTACTTCTATAGTATTTTTAACCATAGCCATCCAGCTACCTTTTTTGATATTTCCTTTAGGACTTTGAGAATCTCTTACAGCTTGAACTACGTATCCAGTTCTAATTCTAGACAAGCTCTGTTGCATGGATTCAGCATTTTTTTGACTAGATTGAGAAGGATCATATTCCATCAAACAAGAAAACCCTTGCATTGGATCTGTTGTGGGCATAACAATGGCAGATTTAGAACAAATCTGGGCAGCAAGTTTAGCTACTGAAATAATATTTGGATTATTAGGTAAAATAATAACTTCTTCACCAGGAGCCGATTCAATTGCCATAAGTAGCTCTTCTGTCGAAGGATTGTGAGATTGACCACCTTTTATAATTGTATTAGCACCCATGGAGGTAAAAATTTCTTCTAGGCCGGTTCCAAAGGCTACAACTACAACAGCAGTTTTATTTTCCAATATTTCGAGGTTTTCAGATTCAAAGCTTTTGAGTTCGAACTGTCTTTGTTCGACTTGATCTTGTAAATCTGTTACCCGTATATCTTTAGGTCTTCCAACTTGAAGGCCTGCTTCTATACAGGGTCCTATTTCATCACTGTGAATATGACAATTCCATATTCCGTCTCCTCCAACTACAACTATAGAATCGCCTAGTTTAGCCCATGTTTTTTTAAAATCTTCAATGCGTTGATCATCAGCTTCTAATAGGTACATAACTTCATACCTATTAGAAGTTTGTACTGAATCAAAAGAAGCCTCGGCTGAAGAAACCTTAACTGGCTTTGGACTAGCTTGTTCAAGTTGGGGAATAGTTTGAAGTTTTCGTCCTTCACTTATTGCTAAAAAAGAATCCAGCAAGAGCATAAATCCACTACCGCCTGCATCTACTACCCCTGCTTGGGCTAACACAGGCATAAGTTTGGGACCTTCCAAAAGAGCTTTATATCCAGCATCTCTGGCTTTTTGTAAAATTTCACTTAGGCTAAGACCTTGTTGGGCTGCTTTGAAAGCATCTTCCCCAGCTCTCCTAGCAACAGTCAAAATCGTACCTTCGACTGGTTTCATCACTGCTGAATAAGCAGCTTTAGAGGCTTCGGTTAGAGCTTGAGCCATTTGGGGAGGTCCTATTTCGCTCAAAGGTCTAAAGCTTTCATACATTGCCCTTAGTATTTGAGATAAAATTACACCAGAGTTTCCTCTTGCTCCCATAAGCGAAGAATGAGCAATAGTTTTGCAAAGTTGTTCCATGGTGAAAGAGTTTTCTTGTGAATCTGTAATAGTTTTATTAAGTGCTTCTATTACAGATTCGACAGTAAGCAACATGTTTGTGCCAGTGTCTCCATCTGGAACTGGATATACATTCAATTCATTGATTGTTTCCAAATTAGATTGGAGAGCATCTCGATAAAGATGCATAACGTTAATAAAATGTTCTACATAAAAAGTCTCTAAGCGTTTCATACTCTAAAGATGGTAATCTTGAACGAGCTTTTGTTTATTCGTTTTTTGACAGCTTTTATAACTTGTTTTTTAGTTTTTATTTGATTGAGGTAATTAAATGGCATCTGTTTGTGATCTTTGTGGGAAAAAACCTTTTTTTGGTATGAGTGTAAGTCATTCTCATCGCCGCACTAAGCGTAGATGGAATCCTAATATTCAAAAAATTAGAGCTGTAATAAATGGCTCTCCTAAAAGAGTTAATGCTTGCACTTCTTGTATTAAAGCAGGAAAGGTGCAAAAACATTTGGGATAGTTAAAAATGTCTCCAACCTGAAACAGCAAATGGCTTACCAGCTAAGGTTCGCCTGTTGGTTTGCGCAACACAATGACCAATCTCAATGGGGGGAAGAAGCTTATTTTCTTTAAATTTATTCTTTATCTTAGCTGGATCTGATGCTGTAAAGATTAACTCATAGTCTTCTCCCCCCCCTAGGGCTTGTTCTAAGCTAGCTTGTTTAGCTATTGGAACTGAATCTAATTCTATTCCAATTCCTGATGCAATTGCTATATGATTCAAATCTGTAGCAAGACCATCAGAAACATCAATCATTGAACTAGCTCCTCCTGCTTGAGCAGCTAAACCTTGATTTATTTTAGCCAAAGGTCTCAAATGAGCTTGCAACAGGTTTTGATTATCGACCTCTAAAGTACTGATGTCTAATTCTTTAGGGTTAGACACAGTATTTAAAAACGCCAGTCCCGCAGAAGATGCCCCCAGGGGAGCCGTTACAAATATAGAATCTCCCACTTTTGCTCCCGAGCGAAAAATAGGACCATGGGGACAATATCCATTTACAGTTATAGAAATATTTATTTTTTGTCCTTTAGATATATCTCCACCTACAATTGGACAATTATGTTCTTTAGCAGCTGCTGCTATTCCTGTATAGAGCTTATCTATATCTGTACTTGACGGACAAGCAATACAGACCAAAGAATGCAATGGTATAGCAGCCATAGCTGCTAAGTCGCTTAGAGCCGAAGCAAAAGCCCTCCAGCCAAAATCATAGTGATTTATCAAATCTAAGTTTGCATGAACATCTTGTACCGACATATCTGCAGAAGTAACTAAAAAGCCGTCCACACAAGGTACTACGGCTGCGTCATCTCCAATCCACATTTGACCTTTAGGAGTAGTAGGTAAAAGATCTTTAATTTTTTGTATTAAATCTAATTCACTAATAGCTATTTTCCCTCATCTTGGCCATAAAACTTCTTTTGCTATTAGTAGCTTATATACTTATATGTATGCAAGGAGTTATAAAATTTTACAATCCCCAAACCAAGTCAGGGATTATCTTAGACGCTTCTAAAAAAGAATACTCTTTGTCACCAACTGCTTTGGATGGATCTATTTTTAGAATGCTACGTCAAGGCCAAAGGGTTATTTTTAATCTTGATGAACAAGGACTTGCTACATCTTTAAATTTAGGATCAGAAATAGATCTTCAAACTAAAATTTATTGATGATTTTGAGATAAGCCTCCAAGATGAGTTGATAAGAATTCCTCAGCTGTTTGCATAAACGACAATCTGTTCTCTGGTTTGGCAAAACCATGTCCTTCGTCTTCAAAAACTAAATATTGATAATCAATTCCATGTTTTTTCAAAGCCTCTACTATCTGCTCAGACTCAGATAATTTAACCCTTGGATCATTTGCCCCTTGGGCAATCAATAAAGGAATTTTTATATCTTCTGCCCTAGATAAAGGAGAACGCTGCCATAAAAAATCTTCTTCTGTTTCAGGGTTACCTACCCTTGTATGAAATTGAGATACCAAAGGCGCCCAATAAGGAGGGATAGATTCAATAAGTGTTTTTAGATTAGAAGGACCAACAATATCTACTGCGCATTTGAAAATCTGGGGAGTAAAACTTGCTCCCACCAATGCTGCATATCCTCCATAAGACCCCCCATAAATACCAACCCTAGCTGGATCAACATATCCTTGTTGTACTGCCCAATAAAGAGTATCTATTAAATCATTGTGCATTTTATTTCCCCACTCTTTATTGCCAGCATTGAGGAAATCTTTGCCATAACCAGTAGAACCCCTAAAATTGACTTCTATACATAAATACCCTCTATTTGCCAACCACTGAGCCTCAGGATCATAGCCCCAGACATCTCTAGCCCAAGGACCGCCATGAACTTTGAGTACTGTTGGTAAATTTTCTCTCTCTTGGAGAGGAAAACTTAAATATCCATGCAAATCCAATCCATCTCTAGATTTACATACAAAAGGTTCTTTTTTAGATAATTGATATTTTTCAAGATCTGGCTGATGATTGAATAAAAAATAACTTTTTGCATTCAAAGCATCATAAACCCAATATGGAATGGGTCCTGAATCATTGTTGAAACCTATAACCCAATTTCGTGATTGATCATCTCTGTTTGATAAAAAAGGATCCCCTGTATGCAAAGTGCGAATTTGATTCCACTCAGGTTCATAAGATTGATCCATTAGATGATAATCATTTCTGTCTTTTGCAAAAACAACCATTTGAACTTCACGGCTGTCTTCATCAATCAATACATCTGATACATCATAAATAGGATCTTGAGCTATTACCTCATATTGACCTGTTTGAATATTTATTTTTATCAAACGAGCAGCGTTGGCATCTAAAGGACTAATAGCTAAAATAGAATTTCCGTCTCTAGAAAAAGCTATCGGACTAGTCCCCAAAGCATCTTCATTGCTTATTTCTAGTAAAGATTTCCAATCAGAATTTTCATCTTGGCGTACAAGCAAAGAAAAACCACCATCAGCTTTAGGTGCAATAGCTGCCCTTGGTACAAATTGGGGATCAACCAACCATCCAATTACGCCAAAATTGTCTAACAATTTTTCAAGCTCTAAAGTTTCTAAATTCAAAGAATAAATATCATGTAATTGAGGATTGGTATTGTTTAGACCGATTAAAACTTTATTGGGATAGTTTTTATCTAAAGCAACGACATGAGCTCGTACATTTTCAAAAGGCGTAAGATCTTTTATTTGCCCATCTTCAAGTCTTACTGCCCAAAGATGCCAATTCTCATCCCCTTGTTTGTCTTGGATATAGATTAGATATCTATTATCATGGGTCCAAAAAAAATTACGAATCCCACGTCCTCTATCTTTTGTGATAGGTCTAGCTTCGCCCAGCTTTCCTTCATCAAAATCAGCAATCCAAACGTTCAAAACTTCCTCATAAGGAGCAATCCAGGCTATCTTTGTTGCATCAGGAGAAATTTGAGGATTTATCCTTTGTGGATTTCCAAATAAAGTTTCCAAAGGGATCAATTGAGTCATATTTTTACTTCCTTTACTCAAAAATTTAATATTTTTTCACAAACAAACAACAAAAATAGCTCTAATCTAGCTACAAACACTTAGTAGGAGATTTTTAAAAAATGGCTGTAACTGCTTATATCTTAATTCAAACCGAAGTAGGAAGTGCTTCGGGTGTAGTAAATCAAATTAGCCAGATCGAAGGGATTGTAAGTTGTGATGACGTAACAGGTCCTTATGATGTAATCGCCAAAGCTCAAGCAGGGTCTTTAGATGAATTAGGCAAAATAGTAGCGGGCAATATCCAACTTATCAAAGGCATAACTCGAACTTTGACCTGTCCGATTGTAAATATGGACTGATAGAAATGATTAAAACGAGAAACTATACTTTTACTTGCTATAATTTGAAAATACAAATAATATTATTCCCAATGATCTAGTCTACTGAGATACTTTTCTAAGTCGTCTAGATCAATAGCTCCTAATCTATCTAGGAAGTACTTTCTTACTCCTCTGACATGGGTTGGAGCAACTTGTTTTAACCTAATTACTCCAAGGGGAGTCAACACAGCAAAGGAGCCTCTTTTATCTTGAGGACAAACCTTTCTCATCACAAATCCTCGTTTTACCAAGGTGTCCACCCTACGAGTAAGACCACTTTTAGATACCCAAGCCAATTCTGCCAATGAAGCCATTCTAAGAGTTTGATCTTTAGCCTCAGAAAGATGAACGAGTACTTCGTATTCCCCAAGGGTTATTCCATGTTCAGATCTCAATTCGTAATCTAATTTATTAATCAGAAAAGAATGAGATGATAAAAAAGATCTCCATAGCCTCAACTCTTTTGGATCTAGCCAGCAAACATCTTCATGATCATTTGATCTAACTAAATTAGTTTCTATTGGCTCCAATATCTCCTCATTCTAAATTAGATTAATTACACTTAGATTAGCTACAATTACATTAGATTAACTACATTAGAGTAATTAGGCAATTTTTACTGCTTTTGCTATAAATACAGTTTATTTCTTAGCTGGTTCGTAAAAAGGGTTTGTCCCACCTGCATGATCAGTAACATCTACAACTTCAGTTATTTCTGGTACTGCATCTTGGATGGCTACTTTTATTCCTTGACTCAAAGTAACAGGAGCTAGCCCACAACCTTGACAGCCTCCTCCAAGTTTCAAATAAGCAATTCCTCCATCAACTCCCATAAGCTGAGCCTGTCCGCCATGAGCAGCTATACTTGGATTGACTTGGGTATCTAGGACTTGGATTATTTTTTGAGCGACTTCACCACTAAGATCAGAACCTGGAACTTCAGCTACAGAACTGGGTCGAGGTTTAGGATGATTTGGGTTATTTAAAACCATAGACCCATCTTCGCCTACGTCTAAGGTAGCTCCTTGTAAATTAGCAATACTAGTAACTGGAATAACAACTGTAAGATCATCGCCATGTTGGACTCCATCGGCTTGTCCGGCGTCTTGTTTTGCTTGAAAATACATTTCATAGGTATAATTTGAACCTGAAATACCACTTACTTCAATCCACAAAGCTAATTTATCTGCATCAGGTTCTTCTGCTAATACATGTAAAATTTGTTCACGAGCACCATCACTAATTTTTACGATAGGCTCTAGTTGTGAGTTATCTGTCATATTTATATATCACTCCTCTATTGGATACAATAGTCTAAAAATTAACTTATTAACTAATCTTATCTAATGCAACGTATTTTATTAATCCTTCCCTCTGAGACCTATCGGGCAAAAGCATTTTTAGATGCTGCTCAAAATATTGGAGCAGAAATAATTATAGCTTTTGACAAAAATCAACCTATGTCTCCTTTGATGGGTAATAGAGCTTTAGAATTGGACTTTTGTTCTCCAGAGCAATCATTGACACTTGTCAAAAAATCTCATAATAAAAATAAGTTTGATTCAATTGTAGCTGTTGATGAACAAAGCGTAGAATTAGCTGCTTTTTTTGCTAACAATTTAGGTCTTAGATATAGTTCTGTTGGCTCAGTGGCCCTTACTAGAAATAAAGCTCAAATGCGTAAAGCTTTTGCTGCCCACAATGTACCTCAAGCTAATTTCAAAATAATAAACACAGTAGATGATATTGTACAAAGCTCTAAGGAAATAGGATTTCCATGTGTTGTCAAACCAACTACTCTTTCTGGAAGTAGGGGTGTAATAAGGATAGATAACAAAGAACAAGCCCAACAAGCTACTATTACTCTTAGCAATATTTTAACCTCCCTCCAATCCCAGCCCAATAGTGAAATTCTCATAGAAACTTACCTACCAGGAAAAGAAGTAGCTGTAGAGGCAATCATAGAAAGAGGAAATCTTCATATTTTGGCTATTTTTGACAAACCTGATCCGCTAGAAGGACCTTATTTTGAAGAGACGATTTATGTGACTCCGTCTCGCTTAGATGAAAAAACCCAAGAAGCAATAAAGACAGCTTGTGAATTAGGATGTGCTGCTTTGGGTCTAGATGAAGGTCCCATTCATGCTGAGTTGAGGGTGCAACCACAAAAAGCTTGGGTAATAGAAGTAGCTTCTCGTTCTATTGGAGGTCTTTGTTCTCAAAGTTTGAGCTTTGGTCCAGGCATGACTTTAGAAGAAATTATACTTCGTCATGCTTTGGGAATGGATTTGACTAACACACAACGAGAAAAACTATCATCTGGGGTCATGATGTTGCCAATTAGACAAAAAGGCATCCTCAAAGAAGTAAAAAACCAAGAAAAAGCTCTCCAAATCCCACAAATAACAGGTTTGCAAATATCGATTTTGCCTGGGAAAAAAGTTATCCCTCTACCTGAAGGAGATAGGTATTTAGGATTTTTATTTGCCAAGGGATCTAGCCCTGACCAAGTAGAAACAGCTCTTAGAAAAGCTCACGCTGAGTTAGAAGTTATTATAGAAGACCAAGAATAATAATTAATCTTTTTAAATTTAGATCCTTTGAAAGTCCATTTTATGTTTATAGTCAATTTGACATTTAGGGCTTTAAAATAATCTAGCCTATTAATAGATGAAAATACTTTTAATATCTACTTACGAATTAGGTCATCAACCTCTGCATCTAGCATCTCCAGCAGCTGCATTGATCAATGAGGGTCATGAGTTAAGATGTGTAGATTTATCTGTAACTACTCTAAACCACAAAGATCTAGATTGGGCTCAAGCAATTGGAATATCTGTTCCAATGCATACCGCCATGCGTTTAGCTACAAATCTTGTAGCTGAATTACGATCTAAAAACTACAATCTTCCCACTTGTTTTTACGGACTTTATGCTTATTTAGCACCTGATTTAATTGTTTTTGGACCCTTGGACCAAGCTATTTCTGGAGAATACGAACCTGACTTGATTGCTTGGGCTAATTTAATTGAAAATAATCAAACTTCTTCTAATTTAAATATAATTAGACTCAAAAGAAATAAGTTTTCAACTCCTGCCCGTGAGCTATTGCCAAGTTTAGATAACTATGCCAAATTACAGACTGACCAGGGAGAAAAACTTGTCGGATATGTAGAAGCTAGTCATGGTTGTTCCCAAAACTGTACTCATTGTCCTGTTCCGGTAATATATGGAGGACGTCTACGGATAGTCGGACAAGATGTTGTTATCCAAGATATAGAAAATTTAGTAAAAGCAGGAGCTAGGCACATTACATTTGGAGATCCTGATTTTCTAAATGGAATACATCATTCTCTAAAAATAGTTCGACAAATGCATCAAAAGTTTCCCAATTTGAGTTTTGATTGTACTACCAAAATAGAACTCATTCTAAAGCATAAAGATATTTGGGAAGAAATGGCAGACTTAGGATGTATTTTCGTTATCTCTGCTATTGAATCTGTCAATGATCAAATACTAAAGCATTTGGAAAAAGGACATTCAAAGTCTGATGCTGAAGAAGCTATAAAGCTTTTGAGAAGTGTCGGCATTGAAATTAGACCCTCTTTTTTGCCTTTTACCCCTTGGACCACCCACCAAGACCTTCAAGATCTTTGTGAGTTTATTTCAGCTTATGACTTAGCTACAAATATTGACCCCGTACAGTGCTCTATAAGACTACTGTTGCCTAAAGATTCTCTCTTATTGAAAAATCCTACACTTGAAGGAAAACTTGGAGATTATGACCAAGAATTACTCACCTATACTTGGACTTCTGAGGATCCAAGTATAGACAAACTCCAAAAAGAAATTGCTAACCTAGCTTCTGAATCTCTTGACAACAAGACCAATAGATTTCAAACCATGTTAGCAATTAGAGATAAAATCTTTTCATATACAAACAACACTGCCCAACCCAGTTTAAAAGACTATAACAGACCTAGGTTGAGCGAAACTTGGTTCTGCTGAGCAGAACCAACCCAGGGTCAGTTTGGCTCTATCGAAAAAAAAGAATCATGTTTTACCCAAAAAGAAAAATTTAGCACAGCTAATATTCCAGATTGAATTACATCTTCTATAAAAATTCATTTGATCTAGCTAAGTCCAACTAATTTTTATACCATAGAAATAAATGTCTTAGCCGTGACATAAACTAAGAATATGAACAATCCTAGATCTAAAAAAATCTACAATTGAAAGATCTACCTTACCTATATGCTCTTGATATAGAAACTACTGGTCTAAATCCTTGGAAAAACCATGTTACAACTATATCTATATATAGTCCTCAAGCAAGCATTGTTCTAGAAGACACTAATGAAAAAAGGCTGCTGAACAATATTCAAGAATGGCTATGTTCTCAACCAAAAGGGCTGATGTGTTCTTGGAATGGAGCCATATTTGACTTTCCATGGTTGCAAGCCAGAATGAAGGTAAACCAAGTTAGTTGTAAATTCATTTTAGAACTAGATCCAACAATTGTTCCTAAATATCCTCCTTTGCCTGGGTTCAAAGGGGGATATAGCGTTGTTGTTGTAGACAAAGATGAAATACAACATACTCATATCGATACCGCTTTTAGCTACCAAGCTTGGTCAGAAAAAAATGGAATCCATTGGGGACTCAAACCTGTGGCAAAAGCGAATGGAATTAAAATTATTGAAGTTGACAGAACCAAAATGGATAAATTGACCATCCCAGAAAGAATGTCATATAACTTATCTGATGTGGTAGCTACGTGGGAACTTACCTATAGACTTCTAAATAAAAAAGACACCAACTTGCCAACTTAGTTTGATTGGTCTAAAACTTGATTCTTTCTCCATAAAGAAGTAGCAATAATTTTAGAGGTATCTACCCTATCCTTATATCTTTCTACAGTATTGGTAACCTCAGAAAGCATTCCTTGAGACAAAGTTGTAGGGTTGAGACCTAAATCTAAAAATTGATTATTATCTACAACTAGTTCATTCTCTTCTGCTTCAGCTCTTGGATTAGCCATATATTTTACCTCGACTGCTGTCAAGTCCGAGACCATCTTAGCAAGATCTCTTACTCGGTGAGTTTCTGTAACTTG
>JAJYPT010000108.1 GCA_021795135.1 Actinomycetes bacterium | reverse complement strand
CGTACTAGCAGCATCATTGGTATGCAGAGTTGAAAGAACCAAATGACCAGTCAGAGAAGCTTCTATTGCAATCGTTGCGGTTTCTTTATCTCTGATTTCTCCTATCAATATAACATCAGGATCAGAACGCAGTATAGAGCGTAGTGCCGAAGCAAAATTTAGTCCAGCCTTAGGGTTGACTTGTACTTGATTTATCCCTTCAAGCCTATATTCGACTGGATCTTCAACAGTGATGACATTTCTAGATTCGTCATTCAATTGATTCAAAGTAGCATAAAGGGTAGTACTTTTACCTGATCCAGTTGGTCCAGTAATCAATATAGTCCCATAAGGTTTAGTATAAGCTTTTTCATATTGAGCCATAGAAGTAGGTAAAAACCCAAGATCAGATAATTTCAATAAAGCATTTGCTTTATCTAATATTCTCATTACAATTTTTTCCCCATAAACCGTAGGCAAAGTTGCAACTCTCAAGTCCAAATTAAGACCCCCCCAAGAAAAAGACATTCTCCCATCTTGAGGAATTCTTCTTTCGGCAATATCCAAATCCGACATTATCTTGAGCCTAGAAATGATCCCAGACTGAATATTACGAGGCAAGCGGCGTTTTTCGTGTAAAACGCCATCTATTCTATAACGGACTCTCAAATCTTGTTCCCCAGGCTCTACATGTATATCAGAAGCCCTATCTACAACTGCTTGCTCTATAAGCATATTTACTAGTTTGACAATAGGAGAATCTTGCATAACTTCTCTAACAGTTGCAAGATCATCTGTAGAGGTGGCTTCGAAGACAGCTTGGGCAGAAATTAAATCTGTTTCAGAATCTAGGCGGTAAAATCTATTTATTGATGCCAATATTCCTGAAGAAGTTGCCACAACCACTTCTATATCTTTATCTGTTATCGCTCTCAAGTCATCTAAAGCTACCAAATTAGAAGGCTCCGCCATCGCAACTACTAGGCGATCTTTTTGAATATCAATTGGGATACAACGATATCTTCTTGCTAAAGTAGGATTTAGATAAGACAAAGCCGTAGTGTTTATATGGTAAAAATTTAAATCCACAAAATCCAATTGAAAAGATTCTGCTACCAAAATAGCCAATTGATCTTCTGAGACCAAAGAGCTTTCAAGTAAAACCTCTTCGAAACGTTTGCCCTTTTTACGTGCTTGTACCAAAATAGCTTCTACTTGTTCAGCAGATGCTACTTTGGTATTTACAATAAGCTGGACAAGCTGGTTGGAATCGACCATATATAACATTTAATCGGCAAAATAAAGATAATCCTAAATCATAAAAGCCAAGTTATAGTTTTTTACCCCAGCCCACACAATCAATAGCATTTTTAATCCCACTATCTGTTGTTACTGGTCTATTTCTCTTACCATTGAATTCAAAATCTATACCAGGCAATAATTCAGACAGTATTTGCGGACTCCATAAAAATTCAAGCTTTTGAGGACCTCCGTATCCATGTTCTAAGTTATCTACATCATGTCCTACTATCAAGATGTAGCCTCCAGGTTTGAGAGCTTCAAAAGCTGATTTAAATATTTTAGACCTAGTCGAAGGTTCGGTATGAAGATACATCATTATGACTAAATCAAAAGGCTCTTCTGTTTTAAAATTAGCAGCATCTTGTACTACTGTTTTTAGCTGTACTCCTTCTAAATTTGCTCTTTGAATCGTTTTTTCTATACCTATTTTAGAAAAATCCGAAGCAGTAACCTCCCAACCCATAGAAGCTAGCCATATCGCATTCCTACCCTCACCAGAGCCCAAATCCAAAGCAGTTCCTGGAGAAAGATTCTGAGTAAATTCAACTAAAAATATATTTGGCTCGCTGGTCCAAACATATCCTGGCTGGAGGTAGCGTTCATCCCATTGGTTGGAGGAATTTATTATTTCTTCACTCATTTTTTTCCAAATCCTTTTGTACTTCTAATAATAGATCCATCAATTTTTGTTGATTGGGTTGTCCAATTTGGTCTAATAATTTTTCTTGATTTTTTTTAGCTAATATTTGAATTTGTTCAAATTTAGCTAGACCCAAAGGAGTCAATTTCATGCATACAAGCCTTTTATCTTTTAGGTCTTTATATCTTTGCAACAACTGTTTGGATTCCAAGTCGAGAACAATTCGATGACTATTCGTTGGGTCATTTGCCAACTCACGTCCAGCTTTGCGCAAAGAAATTCCGGGTTTTTTAGCAACTAAAGACAACAAACCAGCTTGAGAGGGAGTCAATTCTATTTCTTTTAAGCTCAACTCCCACCTGTGCTTTAAAAGCCGGTGAACTCTACCAATTAAAAAACCTAAATTATTTTGAAAAAAATCTGGGTTTTTTTCAAAATGGAAAGCACTATCTTGCACGCTGCATTCCCTTTTGAACTCTTTCTAATGCTTTTGGAGGAAAATCTTTTGCCCCACCTAATGCAATAGATTCAAGTTCTACCCTTGCAGCTTCTTCTAAAACTATTAAAAACGTCGAGACAAAATTGATATCGGGCCCAAAGACCAAAACTCCATGATTTGCCAAAAGAACTGCATATAAAGCCTCAGTAGTTCCAATAGTATTGATAATTCCATCCACAGATTCCTTGGTTCCTCTAGGTGCCCAAGGAACCACAGGGATATCTACAGCTTGACCGTAGCGAATTAGAGGTTCGTAATGGACTCCAAGACTTTTATGCGCTAAAGCAAAAGCAGTTAAATTAGGAGCATGAGTATGTACAATAGCACCAACTTCAGCTCGTGCTTTATAGAGCTGGGTATGCATATCTAATATTTCAGCATTGGAATCTTCTAAGACCCCTTCGAGGACTTTTCCATTGAAATCAACTACGACAAAAGACTCCTCGTTGAGATTATGAACATTTCCAGTAGCTGTAATTATTATATTGTCACCGTGTCTGGCGCTAACATTAGCATGTCCTGAGGCAGATATAGCACTTGAGGCAAAGATAGACCCAACAGCATCAACAATATTGTTCTTTATAGCACCAATAGAAAACTGTCCATTGTCTGAATTCATTCTTGATTCCTTGTTAATTGTAGTTATAACTACAATTAACAGTCTAGTTATAAACTTATTCCTCTATTCAATATATTTTCAATAGGTATTATTTTGAAAAAAACATACTTGCAAAAAACAACATTTAGAAAAAATTTGCTATTTCATTCATAAGTGCTTTTGACATTTGTCCTATAGGAGCTTCTTGGCCAGTCCATATGTTGAAAGCCCTTGCTGCTTGATAAAGCAACATAGCTACTCCATTGAGGACTTTTACTTGTTTTTTTTGTAATTCTTTCGCCATAGGAGTTTGTAGAGGAAAATAAATTAAATCTACAAAAATCTGTCCCGGGGAAATAAACGAAGGATTTATTGGAAAAGAAGTATCAAAACCTTTCATTCCCAATGGAGTGGCATTTATAATAAGCTCAGCATCTTTGGCAGCTTCTGGCGAAACAACTTGTCCAACTTTACCTGCAAGATTGGCAACTTCAATAGCTCTAGATGCATCTCTAGCTACTATCATAACTTTTTCTGCTTGATTTTGAGCTAGGCTAAGTGCTATAGATCGAGCTGCTCCTCCTGCTCCTATAATCAAACATCTCTTAGAAGCAACATCAAAACCTAGTTCGGCTTTAATAGCATCTACAAAGCCATCTCCGTCTGTATTGTGGCCTATTAAGTTATTTCCTATTCTAGATATTGTATTGACAGCTCCAAGAATTTGGGCATTTTTAGAACATGAATCTAGCTTTTTTACTACTTGGACTTTATGGGGCATAGTAACAGAGAGACCCTCTATGCCCAAAGCTCTTACTCCTTCTAAGGCTTGATCCAACTGTGCTTGTCTAACAGTAAAAGCAGTATATACCCAGTCTAAACCTAAGGTTTTAAAAGCACAATTATGCAAAATCGGAGACAAAGAATGCGATACAGGATCTCCTATTACAGCTACTAACCTAGTAGACCCCTTAGGCCAAACAGTATCAAGGGTGTTACTAGTCATATAATTTTACCTCAAGCACCAATGCCTGCTTTTTGGGCAAGAGTGCTATTTGCCAATTGCTGATTGTAATGTACAGAAAAGGCTTCTTTGCCATTTTTGTTTACCACTACATAATAAAGCCAAGGACCTGGTGCCGGAGATAAAGCATCCTTAATAGCCCTTAGGCTTGGCATAGATATAGGACCAGGTGGAAGACCTTTATGAATATAGGTGTTATATGGAGAATTCACAGTTAAATCTTTATAAGTCAAAGGCTTAGAATTGCCAATAGCAAAATGAACAGTTGCATCAATTTGCAAAAGCATATTTTTATGTAACCTATTATAAATAACTCTTGCTACTTTTGGACCATCTTGTAAACGCAAAGCTTCTTTTTCAACAATTGAAGCAACTATTATTGCTTGATAAGGACTAACTCCTACAACTTTTTGAGAATTAGCAAGCCCTACCTTATTAGCTTGTTGAACAAATCTATCCACCATTGTCAATAAAATTTTCTTATTTGATTCTTTAGGGTAGATAAAATAAGTATCGGGATATAAAAGACCTTGTAAATTATTTACACCAACAGGTTCATAAGGTGAACGAATTTTTCCGCTATTAGCAACAGCCAAAAACCTAGTAGCAGAATGACCTCTAAGCTTTGCAACTGCTTGGGCTATTTGAGATAAAGTCCATCCATCTGGAATAACAAGTTTTTGCCAAGTTGGAGGACGTTTTAGTGTATTTATTACATTTAGATAAGAATCATGTTTTCTAAAAACAAAAGTTCCAGCGGTAAAATTTACTTCATCAAGTTCAACAAAAGCTTTAAATAAAAGTGGAGCAGATATAACTTGTTTTTTAAATAATAGATTTATAGCTTGGGTTCCCGAAGCACCTGAAGGAATTGTTACTTTCACTGGAGTCCCAGGCTCTAAAGGAAAAATCTGAATACCTATCCAAGAAAGTACCCCAAAAAAAATAATTGTCAAAAAAAATAACAATTTTCTAATTCTTTTACTTTTAGAACTTGAGTGGGAATAAGACCTAAAAAATGCCAAAAAGCTAAACTTTCTAAGTTCTATTACTGGACTGTAATTTAGAGTCCAAATAAGTTTGAAGAATAATAGATGCAGCTACTTTATCAATAATATACTTTTGATTTTTAGCATTTACATTTGCTTGAGACAACATTTGTTTAGCACTTACAGTACTGAGCCTTTCATCTTGGGAAACTACTTTTACTTTTAATAATTCTTGCAAATTATGTATTTCGCCAATAGCATCTTGAGCAGCTACACCAAGTTCACCACTCAAAGAAATTGGAAGACCAACTACTACCAAAACTACTTCCCATTCTTGAACGATTTCATATATCTTACGATAATCTTTTTGGGGATCGCTTCTTTGGATTACCTCCAAAGCAGATGCTAATTTTTGGTCAGAATCACTAATAGCTATTCCAATACGACGCTTACCAAGGTCTATACCAAGTGCTCTTCCTTTTCCAATCATCAAAAAGACGCGCTCATTGTGGGATTGTAAAAATCAAATTTAGAACGTATAGCTTCTATAGCTTCATCTATCTTAGATGGATCTTTCCCACCTGCTATTGCAACCTCGACTTGGCGTCCACCACCCCCGCCAGTGATTTTAGCTGCTTGTAAAATTAGATCCGAAGCAACCAAACCAGAAGTTTTAGAAACCGCACTTACCAAAGCAACCCTCGTAGAATCAGGAGTTCCGACTAAAACAACAGCATTTAAATTGAAATTATTTTTGAGTTGTAGAGCTAATTCTCGTAACTCTTCTGCTGTTGCATGATCTTTACGTTCTATAAGTACTCCATTTTGAGCTTTAGAAGCTAATTGTTTTGCCTCCAAAGATCGCTGAGCAGAGCGCAAAGATTTAATTTGTTCTTCTAAGTTACGTCTTTGGGTAAGTAATTTTTCCAAAGACGTCGGAATTTCAGCCTTAGAAGTTTTCAAAATTTGAGCACTAGTTTCCAATATATTTTCTTGGGTCTTTATATAATCCAAAGCAACTTGTCCAGTAACTGCTTCAATGCGACGAGTATTGGATCCAATAGAGCTTTCTGAGACAATTTTAAAAATACCAATCATCCCCAAAGTATCAACATGGGTTCCCCCACAAAGTTCCACAGAATTATTCCCAGCATGAACTACTCTGACTACTTCTCCATATTTATCTCCAAA
>JAJYPT010000107.1 GCA_021795135.1 Actinomycetes bacterium | reverse complement strand
AGGTAGAAGAGTTTCAGTCAGTTCTTGATCTTTGTCAATCTGGTGTTTTGGTTACAATTGGTCTGCGTTGGCATTATAGAAGTCGTCATGAATCTTTAATTACTTATTCAAATAGGGCTTTTTATTTAAATAGATTTTTAACTTTTCCAAGTGCACATCTACAAGGAGATGACAAAGGGCTAGAGCTGATTAAAGTAGACGGAACCTATGCAAGAGGTGGGCGTCGGGACAATATTGTTGAGGCTGAAAAGGTAGTAGAAAGAGTTTTGTATCACTTGAGAAATAATCCTAATTCTTCTATAGGTGTAATAGCTTTTTCTCAAGCTCAATCCGATGCTATCAACGCTGCTTTTGAGAGAAGTAGAAAAAAATACATGGAATTAGATGATCTTTTTGATCAAAATTATTCAGATGAAAATCGCCTAGAAGGATTTTTTATAAAAAATTTAGAAAATGTCCAAGGCGATGAAAGAGATATCATAATTTTTAGTATTGGCTATGGTCCAGATGAGGTAGGCAAACTTTCTATGAATTTTGGACCTTTGAATAAAGCTGGGGGAGAAAGAAGGCTAAATGTTGCAATAACTCGAGCTAGAACTAGAGTTGAAATTATTTCATCAATTACGGCAAATGATTTTAAAACTCAACCTAATTCTGGAGGCCTGTTTCACCTACAGCATTATTTAGATTTTGCACAAAGAGGAGTCATTGCATTATCTGGAGATACTAAAGGATCTTTGCATGGTTTTGAAAGTCCTTTTGAAGAACAAGTTGCAAGTTTGATTCAAAGTTGGGGTTATGAAATTGTTCCCCAAGTTGGCCAGGCTAGCTATAGAATCGATCTAGGAGTTAGGGACCCTAAAAAACCAGGTCGTTTTTTACTTGGCATAGAATGTGATGGGGCAATGTATCATTCTTCAAAAGTTGCTCGAGATAGAGACCGACTACGTAATGAAATACTCCAAGGACTAGGTTGGAATCTTTACCACATCTGGGGAACGAGTTGGTATAGAGAAAGAAGACAAGCTGAACTTGATTTAAAACAAGCTATCAAATCAGCTGAAGAAGCTTTATAGGGTTAGATAATAATTTGTTCTAATGTTATTTCAAAGTCGATGTCCAATAATTAGGGTAAACAACGTTCCCATTATGGCTACAATTGACCTAGTAGCTAAAGACGCTGGAACTATTTGAAGTTTCCATGGAATTGAATGATTCAGTAATCTTTTTGAAGAATTGATAAAAAGATTAATTGAAAACAAAAGAGCAAATCCGATCCATAATAGTTTTAACATTGGTTCTTCTTTGAGTTGGCTTTAGGTCCATATTCTTTGAGGAATTGATCTAGGTCTTGACGAGCTTTTTCTATCTCATCGTGTTTGGGTTCAAAGATATTAATTTTGTCTTGTAAAATAGATTCAAATTGTTCAATGCCTTGTTCTATTTGTCCTGATTCGGCTAAAACAACAGCGAGTGATTCACGAATAGAAAATACCTTTTCATGGCTCGGTCCAAGAACTCTAATTCCGTCTTGCAAAAGAGATCTAAATTGTTCAGTGGATTCTTGGAATTGACCGTTTTGGAATAAGAAAATACCTAGACGCTCGCGTATAGTAAAAACTCTTAGGTCATCAGGACCAAATATTTCAATTGCATCTGGTAAAAACTCTTTTATTTGTTCAATTGCGCGTTCTGGTTGACCATTTTGAGCATTCCATACAGAAATATGTTCTCGAGTAGCAATAATGGCTGGATCTTTTGGTCCAAGTATTTTGATTTGGTCTTGTAAAACACTTTGAAATTGTTCTATTGCAGAATCAAAATTATCCAAGTTAGCAGTGTATACAGCTATAGAGAAGCGGGAGTCTAAAACTTGTTTACTGTTGGGACCGAATAATTTCTTTTCATATTCTAAAAGAACCTTAGTTTCTTGGAGAGCTTTTTCAAACTGGCCTACTTTTCATTCCAAGCCACAATATCAAAACGAGTTTTCCATATATCTATGTCATATGGACCAAGAGTTTTTATCTGATCTTTCAAAATAGAGTTGAACTGTTGTATTGCTTGTTCTGGATTTCCTGAATAAGCAATCTTTTCAGCCTTGTCAAGTCTGCGGGTGAAATCTCGTCTAATACTTTTATCCGAAGGTGGAGAAGACTTAGTCCATAAATTTTTAGATCCATAAAGTTAATATAGTCTCATAAAAGCATTTTGTAGATATTAGTATCATTTTAAGTTTATTATGATTATTTTTTAATAATTCTACTTATAAGAAATATTTGGCTAGTTCTAATTATTAGGCTAGACCAATGGTTAGACTGATAGTAGTTTGTGTGTGAAAATCCTAAATATGTAAAAAGCATAACTTTATTTTTAAATCTAAAATGAGATATAAAAAATCTAGAGTTTTTTATTTTAGATTTGCAGCTTTTGAAAATATTGTTTAAGTGTTTATTTTGTAATTTATAAATATATTTTTATTTAAAATGTTTTACCAAGCCAATATAGATTTTAAATAGAAAATTATTTTAGTAAATGTTTATTATGTCTTTTTATAAGTATCCAAGTCGAATTAAATCTAAATTTTTTTAATGTAATAAGATCCACAGTAGCTATTTATATCAATGTTTAGATGCTGATTAGTTAGAATATTAATAAAGAAAACAGCCATCTAACTAGTTTAGTTTTATATCACAAATAAAAATTTTTATAATTTTGAAGAAATATTTCTAATTTACAAAAGGAGATTAATTTTAATAATGTCTCAAACAGTCAAAGGCGTAGTTGCACTTAGTAAAGGCGCACCCGTAGAAGTAGTAGATATTGTTATTCCAGATCCTGGACCTTATGAAGTAGTCGTCAATATCCAAGCTTGTGGAGTCTGTCATACAGATTTACATTATCGACAAGGCGCTATAGTAGATGAGTTTCCTTTTCTATTGGGTCACGAAGCAGCTGGAATTGTTGAATCTATAGGAAATCAAGTAAGTCAAGTAAAACCTGGAGATTATGTAGTTTTGAACTGGCGAGCTGTTTGTGGAACTTGTCGAGCTTGTGCTAAAGGCCAGCCATGGTATTGCTTTAATACTCACAATGCTGAACAAAAAATGACTTTAACAGATGGAACTGCTTTGAGTGCTGCTTTAGGAATTGGGGCTTTTTCTGATAAAACTTTAGTACATGAAGGTCAATGTACAAAAGTAGACCCCCAAGCATCTCCAGTTTCTGCTTGTTTATTAGGTTGTGGGGTAATGGCTGGGTTTGGAGCAGCAGTAAATACAGCTGGAGTAAAAAGGGGAGACTCTGTTGCTGTAATTGGATGTGGAGGAGTTGGAAATGCAGCTATTGCAGGAGCAAAAATTGCTGGAGCCACTAAAATTATTGCAGTTGACATTGATGCTAAAAAATTAGATTGGGCTAAAAAATTTGGAGCTACCCACTTTATAAATAGTTCTAATCAAGATCCAGTAGAAACTATTCGAGAGCTCACCGCTGGATTTGGTGCTGATGTTGTTATAGATGCAGTTGGGTCTCCTCAAACCTATAAGCAAGCTTTTTATGCACGAGATTTAGCTGGAGTTGTGGTGTTGGTGGGGGTACCTAATCCAGATTATAAGATAGAGCTTCCTCTTATCGATATTTTTGGAAGAGGCGGAGCTTTGAAATCAAGTTGGTATGGAGATTGTCTTCCTGCAAGAGATTTTCCAATGTTGGTAGATCTTTATAATCAAGGACGTTTCAACTTGGGAGATTTTGTTTCAGAAGTAATTGGAATCAACGATGTTGAAGCTGCTTTTGAAAAAATGGAAAAAGGTCAAGTTTTGCGTTCTGTGGTACAGCTATGAGTGAAGTTGAAATTAAAAGTGGAACTTGTTCTGGAACTTTTAGCCTTGATGGACAAACATGGGAAGTTGAAAATAATTTATGGGTAATTGGTAATGATAATGAATGTATTGTCATTGATGCTCCCCATGACGTTGATGCTATTGCAGAGCTAGTAGCAGGTAGAAAAGTACTATCCATTGTTTGTACCCATGGTCATGACGATCATATTAGAATGGCTCCACTAGCAGCCCAACGTTTTGATTCTCCAGTATTGTTGCATCCAGATGATTTAGCAGTTTGGAGATTAACTCATCCCAATGAATCTCCAACTGGTTGGTTGCAAGATGGACAAGAAATTACAGTTGGAGATATAGCTTTGAAAGTGATCCATACTCCAGGGCATTCTCCAGGTTCGGTATGTATATATTCTGCTGACCTTGGAACTGTTTTTAGTGGAGATACTCTTTTTGCAGGAGGTCCAGGAGCAACAGGGCGTTCTTATAGTGACTTTCCTACCATTATAGATTCTATTAGTAAGCGTCTTTTTTCTCTCGATGGATCGATTGTAGTAAGACCTGGACATGGACAAAATACAACGATTGAAAAAGAATCTCCTGATCTTGAAAAATGGATAAAACGAGGTCATTGAAATAGTCAATTAAATTGTAGGGATAAATTTAATTGACTATTTATAAGGGATTGTAAAAGACTACTTAGCTAAAGATACCTATAAATAACAAATGCAATTAGGTATCTTTAGCTAAGGATTTGATGCAGTTGGTGAAAAATCAAAACTGGAAAGCATGATTTAGTTGTAGAAGATGCGATCTAGTTCGGTTATGTGACAACTTATTTTTATTAGGTCTTATTCTAAAGATCTTGACAATTGTTGCTCTGCACTCAAGTAGCTGCCTAATACAGCAACTTCACAACCTTGTTGAATAAGTTCTTCTTTTGCTTCTAAGAAGTCTTTGTTGTCATCTCCAATGTTTACATCCATATAAAACATGTAGTGCCATGGTCTTCCTATAATTGGACGAGACTGTATTTTGGTTATATTTATAGATCGTTTAGCAAAACATCCTAGTGCCATATAGAGAGAACCCGGGGTGTGGTCAGTTTCGACTATTAAAGAAGTTTTATTGGTTGTTGTTTCTTTGTTTATATTAGATTTACTAAGTACAACAAACCTAGTGTAATTGTGCTTGTTTGTTTCAATAGATTCAGCAAGTATATTCATAGAGTACAACTTGGCTGCTTGAGAACTAGCAATAGCAGCTTTTGTTGGATCATTTTTATCTTTTATTAGCTTTACACTAGCTGCTGTATCATGATATTCCAAGCGTTGGGCATTTGATAGATAGGTGTCAAGATATTGTTCGCACTGAGCAAGGGCTACGGGGTGGGAATATACAGATGAAATCTCTGACAAGTTAGAATTAGGCAGACCAATAAGGCATTGTCCGATGTGAAGATAAACTTCTCCAACTATATATACCTTATTTTTTAACAGTAAGTCATATACCTCAGTTATCGATCCATATAGAGAATTTTCTATAGCACATAATGCAAAATCTGATAGACCCCTATTTAGGGTAGAAAATGTATCAGAAAAGTTATTGCAAAAAATGCGTTTTGTATCTTGGGAAAAAAATTTATCTGTAGCAATGTCGTGGAATGAGGCTTCTTCACCTTGAATGGCAACTTTTAATGTCATAGCTAGCCCAGAATATCACGTAGAGGCAAATATAAAATTTTACATCTACTTAGAGACTGCTTTTTTCTAAAAGATAAGATTGGGTTCATAAAAAACTAATACTAAAAGGAACATAATTAAAGAGCCCTATTCAATTATAAATTTTTTGTTTTGAGCAATTCCAAAAAAGATTGTATATGCATACGATTTGTATCTACTTGACGCATACATCCAAACCAATATTGAGATGGAACTAGTTTCCCTACGGGAAAAATCTGTTTTATTTTTCCTAAAGATAAAGATTGTGAACAAATATAGGTTGGCAAAAGGCTAATTCCCATTCCTTTTTCTACCGATTCCAATACTGCTCGTAAATCTGGAGCCACAAATACTACGTTGGCATTAAATGGCACACTAAAAGCTGTTTGCCAAAATTTTCTAGTTATTGGCAATTCAAGACTATAACTTAGCCATGATTTTTGGTGAACCCACCCATAGAGCTGTTCAATTGATGATAACTGATTTTTTGGAAACAGAACTTTATTTGCCACTAATACAAAACTAGTTTGATCAATTAAAGTATATGTAATAGATTTTTTTATTGGATTAGTTGAGACAATCACAAGATCTAATTCACCTTGTTCAAGTAGTTCAATAAGTTCTGATTCTTGTCCAAAACGAGCAATTACTTTTAAATCTGTTTTAGCTA
>JAJYPT010000106.1 GCA_021795135.1 Actinomycetes bacterium | reverse complement strand
TGAGCTAAAAATTTAACGCAATCAGAACCAGCATTGTGCCGAGTAAAAGCATATTTTACTCCTGGGTTTCCCAACCCAACCACCAATAGATCAGTCGATTTGTTCTCCTAATTGGCTAGCTGTTGGTTTCTTGTTCAGATTCTTGGGAAGATTCTTGTTCTTCTTGAGAAACTTCTTCGCTAACCCTAGGAGGTTGTCCTAAAACAACAATAGTTTCGCCATCAATTTCTGTAGTGACACCAGGAGGCAGCTTTATATCTGCAACCCTTATGAATTCTCCTACTTGGAGAGCACTAATATCAACTTCTATTGAATTAGGCATCTGATCTGGGGTTGTCATAATAGCTAAAGCAAATAATTGATGTTCTACTACTCCCCCTTGGCGATTCAAAGTAGCTGGCTCTCCTACAAAGTTCAATGGGATTTCAGCATGTACTTGCTCGTTGCGATTGACTATTAAAAAATCAACATGGGATACAGTTCCGCGAACGGGATGATGTTGAAGTTCTTTGGCCATAACCAAATGCTTTTTACCATCTACATCCAAACTAAGTAATACATTCATTCCGCTTTTGGTTGATAAAGCTGATCGCAGCTGTCTAGCATCTACAGAAATAGAAGAAGGATCTACTCCATGTCCATAAACAATTGCAGGTATACGACCTTGTCGGCGCAAACGGGAACTAGGGCGAGAGCCTTTTTCTAATTTAGGCTCAGTCTCAAGGATAATCTCGGGCATTTTAAAACTCCATTATTATTACAAATATTTATTATTAGTCCCACTAGGACTGGTTTTCTCCATCAAACAGTTCTGAAACAGAAGTATCTTCAAAAACGGCATCTATTGCATCTGCAATTATAGGAGCAACTGACAAAACTTCCAACTTATCAAAATAAAGATCTTTAGAGATTGGAACTGTATCTGTTATAACTACCTTTGATAGGATCGAATTTTTCAATCTGTCAATAGCTGGCCCAGACAATAATCCATGGGTAGCCATTGCCCAAACTTCGGTAGCACCTTTAGCCATAAGCAAATCTGCAGCTGCAGTAATTGTACCAGCTGTATCTATCATGTCGTCAATAAGTACACAACGTCTTCCATCTACAACACCAACTACATCCAAGGCTATAACCTCATTAGAGGTTCCTTTGGGACGACGCTTGTGCACCATAGCTAAATCCGTACCTAGATTTTGGCTAAATCGTTCTGCTACTTTTACTCTACCCGCATCAGGTGCAACAATTACTAAATCTTGTACTCCAACTTTTCTCAAATAATCAAGCAAAACTGGCATAGCTGTCAAATGATCCAGGGGAACATCAAAAAATCCTTGAATCTGACCAGAATGAAGATCTACACTTACTACTCTTTGGGCTCCAGCCACTGTCAACATGTCAGCTAAAAGTTTCGCTGTAATTGGCTCTCTCCCAGAAGCTTTTCTATCTTGGCGAGAATAGCCGTAATAAGGACAAACAGCAATAATTCGCTTAGCTGAGGCTCTTTTGGCTGCATCTATCATTATAAGCTGTTCCATAATTGAATCATTTACAGGCTCAGCATGAGTTTGAATTATAAAGACATCGGCGCCTCGTAAAGAGTCAGCAAAACGACAATGTATTTCGCCATTGGAAAATTCTTTTAGATTAGCATCTCCTAACTTTACCCCTAACTGATTAGCAATTTCTAATGCCAAGGGCAAGTTAGATCTTCCAGCTAGGAGCGAAAGACGCCTTTTAGGTACAAGCTCCATAATGACCCTTCAATAATTATTTATTATTATTATTACTTGAGATGGTACTAAAAGAAGCTCCCACAGTTCCTTCATCTAGCACCACATTGGCCTCAATCACTGTAAAGGGTCCCACTTTACAATTGGGACCAACTTGACAATTTTGCAGAGCTGAATGGTTTATTACTGCTCTTTGGCCTATTATACAGTTGTTTAACTCGCTATTTGGACCTATTTGGGAACCTGCACCAACTTGTGTCTGTCCAGATAAAATAGACCCTGGTAGTATCACTACATCTTGATCTAAGATTACTTGAATATCTATATAGGCATTAGATGGATCTACGATATGGACCCCGTTTTGTATCCATGTTTGATTGATTCTTTCTCTCATAGCTGTTTGGGCAAAAGATAATTGTAATTTATTATTTACCCCATAGATTTCAATGGGATCAGGCACACAAAAAACACCCATCGATAATTGTTTACTTACTTGATGCTGTATAACATCTGTCAAATAGTATTCATTTTGAGCATTGTCTGGAGAAATAAAACTTAGCGATGTAATCAGTTCGGCTAAGTAAAAACAATAAATTCCAGCATTGATTTCTCTTATTTGTTTTTCAAAATCATCTGCATCTGTTTGTTCAACTATTTTTTCTACGTCTTGGTTCTTGTTTCTAATAATTCTGCCATATCCAAAAGGATCATCTACCAAAGCAGTCATCAAAGTACAATCATAAGAATTATTTCTGTGAGTATCAATAAAAGATTCCAAAGTAGAAGTTTTCAACAAAGGAGTATCGGCAGAAAGAACTAAGATATCTATCTCTTGACCTATCTTAGATAAGTACTCAACTGCAACTGCTACTGCATCAGCAGTTCCTCGCTTTAGAGTCTGTTCTACAAACACAACTTCAAATTCCAAAGAAAGACTTTGTACCTCTTGGACAAAATCTTCAGAATTAGAACCTACAACTATGATTACTTTTTCTACAATTTTTGACGGCAGAGAAAAAAGAACATGACCTAAAAGACTACGACCACAAATTTTATGAAGTGGTTTAGGAACAGAAGACTTCATCCTTGTACCTTCACCAGCGGCAAGAACTACGCCGTATATAGGTCTTTGAGATAAAGGTTTATCTGAAATCATATTCAAAACTAGCTCCTAGCTCGGGGGGGAGGGCTCGAACCTCCGTTCTGGGATTCAAAGTCCCATGTCCTGCCAATTGAACGACCCCCGAAAGTAAAGCATTTAATAACTTATCAACTTAGATATCCATTACCAGTAAAAGTTAGGCTTTTTTATAAATTAAAAAGTTTATAGGCCATTTGGCTAGCCTTTTGCGAAAATAAAGGCTAGCCTTTTTCACCGAGATGGGTTCACTTATTAAAAAGCGCCGTAAACGGATGCGAAAAAAGAAACATAAGAAAATGCTCAAAGCTACACGTTGGCAAAGACGCGCAGGTAAATAGTTCTTTCCAACTTAGATTGAGCCATATTTAAGAATCATAGCTAGGGATAGTCCTAGCTATGATTACTTTCCCAGAAGGCCCTTCCCCCCCGGGAAGTCTTATTGGTCCTTCTAGTTGTTTAAACGCGCCCTCAACAAAGAAACTAGACCCACTTCCAGCCATGATTGGCTTAGAATTGGTCAAACTAGCTAGTAAATTTTTCCAGGCCAATAATTTAGGTTGCACTGCTAAAGCAGCTTGTTCTAAATCATTTTGAAATCTTGATTTCACAACATCAAAATGAAAATCATCTTCATTCTCAAAGCTTTGTTGCCCATATAGCTCATCCCATTTTGAATAAACATCTGGAGTTGAAACATGTACTGGGGGTATCAACAATGTAAAGTCTCGAGGTTCATATGCAAGTGGAGTAATTCTCTCCCCTACCCCTTCAACTATGGCCCTACCTCCAAGTAGGCAAAAAGCTACATCAGAGCCTAATTTAGAACTCATAGAAATATCTCTAAAAGATGCCCATCTCAAAACAGCTGCCGCATTTGCTGATCCTCCTCCTAACCCAGCACCTGGAGGAATGTTTTTTTCTAACCGCACAAAGGCTTTTCGATTGCTCATTCTAAGTGCTTTATTGACTAAATTTTCTTGACCCAAAGATAAAACATCTTCTAAATCAAAATCAGTGTTATTTATTATTTCTAAATTATCACCTTCAAAAAAAGATAATACATCACAAAAATCAAGTGTTACCATTTCAGACTGAATAAAATGATAACCATCTTCTCTCTTGCCATTTACCTTTAATGACAGTGTTAATTTAGCATTTGCTCGTTGAATTTCTGTTGGCATTTAGCTAATTTTTTCCACTCTAATATAGTTAATTCTTCTGCTCTAGATTCAGGAGATATACCACTTTGTTCTAATACATTTTTCCCAATAATTCCCTCAAGTGATCTTCGCAACATCTTCCTTCTCGTTGAAAATCCTGCATTAATTAATTTAAATAGAAGATCCTTGTCATTATCTATGTCTTCCAAAGGATTTCTTTTTATCAAGACCACACTAGATTCTACTTTGGGTCTTGGAAAAAAAACTTGGGGGGGAACTTTTGCTTGTATACTTGCGCTAGCCCAATAGGAAATTTTTACAGTCACAGCTCCATAAGCTGGAGTACTAGGCTGGGCAACAAAACGCTCGGCTGCTTCTTTTTGAACCATTACCATCAATTTAGAGATATATGGAGCATTTTCTAAAATCTCAAGCACTAATGGAGTAGCCACATTGTATGGAAGGTTAGCCACTAAAATCCATTCTTTATCCTTAGGCAAAAAAGATTTCCAGTCAAGTTTCATTGCATCTGCTTCGACAATGGTAATATTTAGACCATTTAATTGCTGTTTGAGTAGATAAACTAGGCGCTTGTCCATCTCAATAGCGGTAATATTGGCTCCTGCTTCTTTCAAAGCCATGGTCAAAGATCCAACTCCTGGACCTATCTCAACCACATGGTCTCCTGGAGATATTTCTGCCAAACGAACTATCTTATGTAAAATATTAGAATCAGTAAGGAAGTTTTGCCCTAAAGCTTTACTAGGATTGATTCCATTTACCTCTAAAAGCTCCCTTAATTGCGACCTATTTAAGATCATTCTATTTCAAATACAATATGGGTATTTTTCCAAGAATTTTGTTCAATTATATCTATAGATATATTTTTTATTTCTGCTATTTTGGCTCCGATTATAGGTATATTGGAAGAATCATTAGGCCTACCTCTAAAAGGAACTGGAGTAAGAAAAGGAGAATCAGTTTCGACTATGAATTTATCTAGTGGACATATTTCAACGGCTTGTCTCAATAATTGGGTATTAGAGAAGGTAACTATACCACTAAAAGACAAATAAGCCCCTAACTCCAAACAAACTTTTGCTTCTTGTATCCCTCCCGTAAAACAATGAAATACTGTTCTTTTTGGAATTCCTTCTTTTTGTAAAATATCAAAAGTATCCTCCCAAGCATCTCGTGTGTGAATAACTAGAGTTAGATCATATTCATTTGCTAAATTGATCTGACTAGAAAAACTAGACTTTTGATCCTCAACAGAGGAATAGTTATAAAAATAATCAAGGCCACATTCTCCTATGGCCACAACTTGGGAGTTTTGTTTTGTAGACTCTTGTGCAACAAGACTACGAATATTGTCAGTACCAGAACTAGCATGGTGAGGATGTAGACCGATTGAAGCCCATATGCGCTCTGGAACAGTTTCGGCAATTTCAATTGCTTGGATAGAACTTTCTAGATCAGTACCAATGCATATGACCTTTTCAACTCCAGCTTGTATTCCTAAATTTAGCTTGGATTCCCAATCTTGTAAATCTTGCAAATGACAATGGCTATCTACCCACAACTCAGTCTCCTTTCCTAGGAAACAACGGAGCTCCTTTTTCGACTTTTAGCTTCCCAGGATATAATCCCCAACTAGAGGCTTGGGGCAAGCGTTGATCTAAAGGGGACCCATCTAAACCTATTCTTTTCCAAATTACTTCACAGGTTTTTGGGATGGCAGGGCTAGCAAGAATCGACACTATGCGCAAAGACTCTAATGCATCACCTAATATTCCTTCAACCTCAGTACCGCTTGGCAATTTCCAAGGTTCGGTTGCTTCAAAGAGTGAATTAACTTCTTTTATGAGCTTCCAAGTAGCTTCTAAGGCTTGGCTAGGGGCAAAATTGTCCCATCCTTGTTTTGTAGTAGTAAATATTTGTTTTGTGATTTCAGATAAATAACTATCCAAGCGTGGAGCAGGACCTATCCCAGCACATTTTTTCTCTACCATGGTTGCTACTCGAGCCAACAGATTACCTAAGTTGTTGGCCAAGTCAGCGTTATAACGCATTACCATAGCTTCATAAGAAAAGTCTCCATCAGGCCCAAAGCTGAGATCGCGCAAGAAATGATACCTAAAACCTTCTACCCCAAAATCTTCTACAAGATCAGCTGGAGCAATCTGGTTAAGACGAGTTTTTGACATCTTTTCTCCTCCTACCATCAAA
>JAJYPT010000105.1 GCA_021795135.1 Actinomycetes bacterium | reverse complement strand
GGACTTATCGTAAGTGCTGTTGTAGCTGGACCCAATGGGCCTCCTAGGCAGTAAGCTGTAGATGCTTTTGGGAGGTCCTGAACCACTCCAGGTTTGATGCACAACTCTAATTAAGGGAAGAATAGGCATCAGGTCTAATTAAGGGAAGAATAGGTATCAGGAAAAAAATGGGATAAGAAACAAAAGTCTAATTGATTTGTCTTTTGTTTTCTCTTGTTTATCTAGGTATCATGGTCACTATTATTGTCTATGGGACCAATAGCTTTCGCATAACTTTTAGGAGATAATCGACCATATATTGATAAGTGGTGAAATTGTTATTGGGAGCTAGGTGATGAAGACCTTTCCAACATTATGGTTGAGCATAATTTTTTTTGAAAACAATTCAATTACAGGATTATCTCTAAACGAAGTAAACTAATAGTAAAGCTTTTAGTCAGTTGTTATTGAGTGAGGAAATAAAAATAACCTCTTTTTTGAATCAAGAACCATTTTCCAAAACCGAAGTTTTGTTAGGAAGTTCGACTGTAAACGAATGTCTTTACAAACTTTTTTTAGATAATTTGCCAAAAAACGACTTTAGAGTCAATCAAAATTATGAGATTAAAACACTAAGAGCCAAAGGCTTGTCTTTATTAAAAAAAGAAATATTAAAATCTTTAGAGACCAATATTTCTAAAGACGATATTTTTAATTTAGATCTATATAGTTTTGAAAATAAAAACTATAAGCAAAATCTTACTCTCAAAGCTATGCAAGATAAAGTTCCAATAATTTGGAATCCATATTTTGAACCCGATGAAGATAATAATAGAATAGGTTCCCCGTCTTTTTTGATTAGAGTTAATAAATGGGGCAAAGCTCAAAACACATATATTCCAGTTAATATAACGGCCGGCTCTGTTGTAAAGATTGACACTAAGAGATTAAATTCAAGAAGAACTAAGATGAAGCCTATTTCTTTTTTGGATTCTCCATATTTTGAACTACGTCAATTGACTTATCGAGCTGTTAAAGTTCAAAAATCTTCTATCTTTCAATTAATACACCAGTGGAAAATACTTGAAAATTTAGGGCATGCTTTTAGGATGAATGGATCTATACCGGTAGGAGTTATTGGTATAGAAAAAATTATTGCTTGGGAAGACCTCAGTCCCTTTATGGATGAATATGAGGATAGGTTTTCCAAATCAGTTCATGCAGTCACTTTGGCAAGACAAAACTTTCCTGCTTCTGTGGCTAGGGTAAATCCTGTTTGGATTTCTAGTTGTGGTCAATGTGATTGGAAAAGTAACTGTAGGAAAGAATTAGAAGCTAAAGATGACATAAGTTTAATTGTTCGTTCTAGAGCAAAAAATTATTTGGATTTTGGCATTAAAACCATTTCTCAATTGGCATCTCTAAATAGAAAAGCTGCCTACATACTAAGTATGAAAATAAATATTGATAGTTTGGTTCTCAAATCTAACGATCAAGTGTTGTCATCTTGTGTTCCTATTTCGGTTTTAGTATCAAATATCAAGGAAGTTACTATATTGCATTCAGTAGGAATATATAGCCTAAAAGATCTACTAGATATTAGAAAATATATTGATGAACTTTTGCCACTTAAATCTAAAAACTTATCGCGAGATATTGAATTGGCGAAGCTTTATAAGCTAGAAAAACTTTCATCTATGCCAATATTGGTTCGATCTAGTAGTTATCCAAATGACTTTTGTATTCCCAAAGCTGATGTAGAAATTGATATTGATTTAGAAGACACAGGAAGACAGGTCTATCTTTGGGGGGCTTTGGTAAATTTTACTTCTGAAATTCCATCCACATTCGGTTTTTCTTCTGGGTATTTCCCATTTGTTACCTTTGGTTGCAAAGATTTAGAAGAAGGAAATTTTCAACAGAGTCAGTATCAAGAGGCTAAGAATTTTGAAAATTTTTGGAAGTGGTTGAAGAAAATAATTTCAAGTGCAATTGAAGAAGGATTAACTTGGAATTGTTATTATTACTCACCCGCAGAAAATAAATGGCTTAGAAGTTGTGCTAGACGTTTCCATTCTAACCCATGGGGTTTGGAAATACCTTCTATCGAAGAAGTTGACGATTTTATATCTTCTCCTAACTGGATTGATATCTATAGCGATTTTATTTATTCTAAGTTTATTTCTTTATCTGGACTTGGTTTAAAATCAATGGCTAAATTCGCCGGTTTTAAATGGAGGAATGATTCAATGGGGGGAGAAGAGTCACGTTTGTGGTACCAAAAAGCCATACAGGATAGGGATTTCGTTGTAAGCCAAGAAAACAAAAAAAGAATCTTAGCTTACAACGAAGATGATGTACGAGCCACTTTTATTCTAAGAAACTGGTTAAATACAGAATCTAAATCTTTATTGTCGATATTAGATTTGTAATAATCAAAATTCTTTATTTTTTAAAAGTCGAATTGATTATACGTATTTAGAAGGATCTTGTTCAAAACTTTGAGCACAGCTAATGTTGCAAAAATAGTATTCAGTGCCATTATATGTACTATGAGCAGCAGCTGTTTTTGGGTCTATTTCCATTTTGCAAACTGGGTCTATTACTGTATCTGAGGCCATTGATTCTCCTTGTTCTATTTGATTTGAATCTTTTTCTATAAAACGCTCTGGGGAAACGATGAATTTTTTATAGCATCGATCTGAGCAAAAATAAAATGTTGAATCATTAAATTTAGCAAACGCAGGAGCATTTGCTTTTTCTACTTGCATTCCACAAATAGGATCAATTGCATAAGCATTAGATCCCCCAAAACGTTGTCTATTTTTATAGAGCCAATATAAAACACTTAGTATTACTATAAACAATATATTTAAAAATGTCGTATACCCCCAGCTAAAGTGAGCAGTTGTAATAGTAGATAAGTGATTAGAAGGCACTAATTTTAACGCTGAAAAAATTAGATCTACTATAAGTCCAGCTGTAGACATTGTTGCCCAGAAGACGAAAAATAAACGTTTAGTTAGGATTCCTCCATAAAATTTTCTATAAATCAAAACCAAGGGCATAGCTATAAGATCGGCAAATATAAAACTTATAACTCCGCCAAAACTAATACCGCCATGCCATAAGGCGGCTGCTAAAGGGACATTTCCTATTGAACAAACAAAACTCAAAAGAGCAATTATTGGTCCAATGATTGCATTTTCAATCTGAGTCCAAATACCGTTGCCAGGGATAAATAAAATATTCCAAAAACTTACTGGAACCATGACTGCTAAAAATCCAGCTATTAGATAGCCGAAGAACATTTCTCTTCGTAACATAGTTAAATCTGCCATTGTATAACTTGCTGCATCAGCCCATCCTGAGACTGATTTAAGTCGGACCGACCAAGGTTGTTTTTCTAAATTGACTGACTGTTCATCTAAATCTGAATCACTTGGGCTAGATTTTCGTAATTTAGACCTTGCTGCTTCTATTAAAGTAGGCGTGAAGAAAAAAGAACCTAGTATTACTAAAAGCATGATCATAATAGGACCACCGATAAATTCAGCTGCCATAAACTGCCATCCCATCAATACAACCAGGACAATACCTAGCTCTATTACTAGATTGGTTGAAGCAAACATAAATACAATTGCAGATATAAAGTCAGCACCTTTGACAAACAAAGATTTCGCCATGGCAGAAGCAGCATAGGAACAAGATGAAGAAACAGCTCCCAACCCTGAAGCTTTGACAACAGTTTTAGGGTTGTGGTTTCCAAGGGCTTTGTCCATTTCGGATTTAGAGGTAAAGGCTTGAACTGCTCCAGAAAGCATAAAACCAAGACCTAACGCCCAAAGGGTTTCCCAAAACATATAAATTGATTCAATAATTGATCTAATAAATTGAGTCAATATACTTGCTGCCAGTATCTCCATTTTTTCCTTATCTATAAGTTTTTATCAAAACCATAACAATATCAGTTTTTGCGTTTGGTTCTTATAATCTCAATCAATTGAGAAATGGTCCAACGCAATCTGCTGGCTGGAGACGTAGAACAACTCGGAATAGAAGAATCAGATGAACAGGTAATAGTGGAAGGTTTTGATTTATTTTTTTTCATAAGGTTTATTTTTGTTTTATTCAAAGACTAGTTCTGTTTTAATAACTAATGAGAGACCTTTTTGATTCCTGCTATTTTTAAAAGAAGATATTTAATATTGATTGAAATAGGTGAAGATTGAATTATTGGACAGCTCTTTATCTTTCTTTGATAGCGCTATATTTACTAATGGCATTAGCTGCACGACTGATGAAGAGGTTTTATTGGAGACACTTGGCGATTTTTGCTATATCGGCTTTGGTTCTTTCCCCTTTTTTTGTAGCTATTCCTGCTGCAGTAATGAATTCTAAGATGAGTCATTCTAGGTATGATATAAGTGCAGGAATTGTATATGGTGGTATAGTAATTTTTTTTATACTAGGAATTAGAACAGATATGGCTAAGTTGCGAAAGCAAAAGTAGTTTCTATGTTGCTAGATCTGATATAGGTTTGGAAATCTGTTAATAAGGCGAAGATCTTAAAGGAAATAATTTCAAAAGAGCCTATTTAGGAGCCACATGGCAAATCCAATTGAAAAAGTCGTAAGAAAGATTGATCATTTTCAGCAAAGCCATACTCCTTTTGCGTTCATGTTTGCAATAGTAAAAAAATTTGGAGATGATCAAGCTGGGGCCTTAGTTTCTAACCTTGCTTATTCTGGATTGATTTCTATTTTTCCTTTGCTTTTGTTACTTGTTACAATTTTAAATATAGTAGCTGCCAAGAATCCTCATTTTGCTCAGTTGGTTTTAAATTCTGCTTTAGCTCAAATTCCCATCGTTGGGTCTAGCTTGGGTCACAATATTCATGCCTTACATAAAAGTAGCATTATAGGTATCGTGGTGGGAGTTATTGGTCTTATTTGGGGATCTATAGGTTTGGCTCAAGCTGGAGTATTCGCGATGGAACAAGTATGGAATCTTCCTGCAACACTGCGCCCTAATTATATAAAACGTTTATTGAGAAGCGTTCTTTTCTTACTTGCTTTATTACTTGGGGTAATAGGAACCTCTTTTCTAGCTAGTTTTGCAACTTTTGCTTCTCATTCTTTGGTTGTTGCTTTGGTAGGAGATATTTTTTCTGTTTTGTTAAATATCGCCATATATATACTTATATTTAGAATATTGACTCCTAAAGTAGTAGCTTTGGCTCAACTAGTTCCAGGAGGAGTTGTAGGAGGCATCGGATGGACGCTTATGCAAGCTCTAGGGGGCTATCTGATAGCTCATGATCTCAAAAGCAGTGCTATTTATGGCACTTTTGCAATTGTATTAGGGCTTATTGCTTGGATTTATTTAGGTTCTGAAATAGCTATTTATTCTGCCGAAATCAATGTGGTCTTAGCAGAACACCTTTGGCCACGTTCGATAGTCCAACCTCCACTTACATCTGCTGATAAAGCTTCGATTACTTTTCAAGCCACTCAAAACCAGAGGCGCCCAGAACAACATGTTCAAGTCTGGTTTGATAAAGATGAAAAAAGTGAAAAAGAATCTTCTACTTCTGAACCTCATGCTTCTAGTACTCAATAGTTAAATAGGGATTATGTTATTTAGTACTAAGTTTTGATCTAAAGGATTTCAGTTTGATTAGTAAATACTAAAATAAAGATTAAATAAAAATAATCTCTTAGTCTTTTGAAGACTAAGAGATTATTTTTATTTGTTTAGATATTTTTTGATTAGGCAGCCTTAGAAGATACTCGTTTGCTGTCTTGTTCTGTTTTGTATATTAAAGCTTTTTGTGATGCTCGTTTGTTGTCTTTTATAATTAGAATTGCATACCCAAGAATTAGAATAAGTGGGATAATTATCATCAAAGGAATATTTAAAAACATCCAAGTAGCCATATTGTAAAATAAAAAGAAGTGTTTTTTGGAAACTCTTTCCAAAACCTCTTTCTACCTCCTTGTTATTAATTGTTCCTCATCAAGATTATGGCAAGGTAAAGCCACGTTAGTGATATGGATAAATAATCAATTAAATGGAGGAATTTGACTACTCCCACGACAAAATCGTGGAATTCTAGGACTCAAGCTGCCAAGGTTTGTGTTCAAACCTTGGATTGCGTCATCTCCATTGGAACTACAATACTTTTGGCTTAGCCCCGCCTAAAAGTAACCAGTTCGCTTCAGAGCCCAAGTATTACAACTTGTTTTCCTGTCTTTGTTGCTTGCCAAGCCCAGTTTGTCTAAATTGGCTCTATTGAGCATCAGAAATAGAAAATGTCTTAGCTTAT
>JAJYPT010000104.1 GCA_021795135.1 Actinomycetes bacterium | reverse complement strand
TAGCTAATGCATTAAAAGAACCAGTAGAAGAACTTTTCGGATCGTCCCAAGAACTGCTTTCTATTGAGGCAGATCTCATCTTGAGTGAAGATTTCGAGTTCGATCAATCTATAGCAACAGGCGAACGAATTGGTCTAGCTAGAGTTGGTCAAGATCTTAAAGCAATACCTAGATTAGGAAATTATGCCTTTTGGCCAGGACTTCTACCTGCTTCAGCTACAGTAAATAGCTCTAATAAAACAATTGATGCCGCCCCTTTTCATGCCATTGTTCCCACCTTAGTTATAGCTGGATGCGACCCTGCTTTATCTTTATTAGAAGGTCCTCTTGCAGCTTTGAATCCACCTATTGCACTTGAATGGATAGCTTGTGGGAGCGAAAAAGCCCTGAAACTTGCAGCTCAAGGTAAAGTACATATTGCTGGATCTCACTTACTAGATTCATCTCATAATGGATACAACAAAGATAGCGCACGTTCTGTTTTAACCAGTCAAGGAGCTCAAATAATTGGCTTTGCACTATGGCAAGAAGGACTAGTTCTAAATCCAAAATTTAGTCAATATATTAGAAGTGTTGATGACCTAGCAAATCAAAAAATAACTATTATCAACCGAGAATCAGGCTCGGAAGCTCGTAAACTTCTCGATCGAGAACTAAAATTAGCAGGAATTAGTAGTTCCCAAATCAAAGGTTATGACTCAAAAGCCAGTGCTCATCTATTAGTAGGCTCTACGATAGCTTCTGGACTAGCTCAATGTGGCATAGCTACTGAAGTAATAGCAAAAGTTTATCAACTTAACTTTATAGCTTTATCACAAGAACGATATGATCTAGTAATACCAAGACCAATGCTCAAGACCATAGAAGTGCAAGGTTTACTAAAAATATTGGCTAGTCAAAGTCTACGTCGACAACTTGGGTCTCTAAAGGGATACGACATTTCTATACTGGGAGATACTTCAGACTCTTTTTAAAATTTGCAAAATTTTATTTACTGGGAATACTACAAGCTTGTTTTTGACGTTGTTTGTTCAGCATTACAAGAGAGATCCCTAAAAATATAAGAGCAACAAATTTAAATTCGGTTCCAAATAGTGGTAAAGCAGTTCCAAATATACCTATACCCAAAGAACCTGCAATAGGAATTACACAAGTTGGACAGCCAAAAAAAGCTATAGCAATTCCCAAAGTTCCTGCTGTGCCTATTGCACCTGCGGATGAACCAGATCTAAATTTCATAAAAGTTTGAACAGTCCATACCATCATTACAGCAGTTCCAAATCCCAATAAAATATCCAAAGCAACATTTCCCCAAAAATAGACAAGTCCAAAATGGACAATGTCATAATGAGCACTGCCAAGTTTAGTAGTAGTTATATTAGTTCCTTTAGCTTTGCGCATACCTAATGCATAATATAGAGCTGAAAAAATAACCCCTAAAATCCCAGTAACTCCAAGAGGAGTTTTGAGAGTTTTCTTATCAGACACAGAAAGTTGAGTAGAAGTTTTCATACTAGACCTTTTCTTTCATGCCACTAAAACGACGACTATCAGAAGCTGCATACTTAGCAACTTCTGAATCAATTCCAACACTTTTTTCAATTTCATTTACAATCTCTTCAAATCTGCCAAAAGGGATAGCACAAGTCATTTCGTTTGGACTCATTCCAGTTCTTGCTCTGCTCAAAGCACATCCCACACTTGCTGCCACTTTATTATGCTCTTTAGCCAAAGCAACAATATGACATTGAGGCTTACCTTGAATATCTAGTTTTATAGCATCAGAAATAATCATTAACTGTCGGGCATTTAGTCTAAGCAAAACAACATCAGGGTCAAAAGCAGCTTCAGACAAGGGACCATAATTTATATATTTATGTCGTTTGGAAACAACTGGGATAGTTGGTACCATTTGTGGGCTAACCCAACCTGAAGAAACTAATTCAGCTATATCATTATTTGAAGCCACTTGGCTAAAATCAACTAAACCATGAGTCAAACTACCCACACTACAATTGTAATGATCTTTAGCTTGGGTAACGAAACTAGAATTTGTTGACTTCATCCAAAATACACATCCAGCAGAAACTCGACCTGTTCTGCCATCAGAAGCTGGTTTGGGCATATCTTCATCAAAAACCCCTACTCCTTTACTCAAGGTATCAAAAAATCCAATTCCAATTGGATTTACTTGAAGATGCAAGGCATCTGAGAGTCGATTTGATAAAGATTTAATCTCATCACTATGCATAAATCTCTTTTCTAAGATCTTATAATTTATAAAAATTATTATTCAAAAATGTAAATAGCAATTTTTTATTTAGAAATATATATCACCAATTTGATATTTATTAGCATAATAACATATTTAAAAAAAACTGCAACTACCTCATGTTATTATTCTTATTAACGGATAATAGAAGTAGTTTTTACCAGACAAAGCTTATGTATAATTATTCATTATCACTTTAATCAAAACAATAATAAATAAAGTTAATATCGGAAATACCAGATATATCAATATAAATTTCCTACGAGAAATAAATTGACCCAGGAGTATAAACATATAAATCGAATCATTATTTTATATAAATAAATAGCTCGATTTATATATATTTTTCCTCAAAATTGTAATTTCAAGTGCTGTTAGAAAGTGGTAAAATATTTATATAAAGGTACATTAAGTACCTATATAAAGGTATATCGAGGATGAGCAATATGGCTAATATTGTAGTTTTAGGAGGTAACTTTGCAGGTCTAACAACTGCCCTGGAAGCTCGTCGGCGACTGGGCAATACCTATGATCGCATAATCGTAATATCTCGTTCTGAAGATTTTTTATTCGTTCCATCTTTAATATGGGTTCCTTTTGGATTACGTGATATCTCCCAAATATCACTACCTCTAAAGCCAATATTTGACAATCATGACATAGAATTTATACACGCAGAAGCAACCAAGGTCAACATAGACTCACAAGTTGTTAGCTCTACAGCTGGCGAATTTCCTTACGATTATCTTGTTGTTGCAACAGGTCCCAAACTTGATTGGTCTGTTCCTGGTACAGGTCCTCATGGGTATACAAGTTGTGTATGTACCCCTCCTGATGCTTTAGCTATGCGAGAAGATATAAACAAATTACTAGATTCACCAGGACCAGTAGTTGTAGGAGCAGCTCCAAGAGCAGGCTGTATGGGAGCAGCTTATGAATTCCTGCTTAATTTAGAACATTTCTTGCGCAAACATGATTTACGTAAAAAAACACCAATCACTTGGGTTACCCCCGAACCTTTCCTAGGTCATTTCGGCATAGGTGGTATGAGAACCGGTGAACCTATGATCCGTCAAATGTTCGAACATCTTGATATCAAATGGATTACTAATTCTGAAATTGTCTCTGCAGGATCAAACACTATCAATCTTGGGGACAATACTGAATTAGAAGCAAGCTTTTCTATGATTATGCCTGCTTTTATAGGACAAGACGTGGTAACCAATTCAACAGGATTAGGCACTGCTGCTGGATTTATCCCTGTAAATGGAGCCTATCAACATCAACGATATAGCAATATCTTTGCCGCTGGAGTAGCTGTAGATGTTCCATCTCCTTTTCAGACCAAAGTTCCCATTGGTGTTCCTAAAACTGGATTCCCTGCAGATGTAGCTGGCAAAACTGCAGCTTATAATATTGCAAGACTGATTGAAAACAGAAAACAACTTCGTCAACGTCCCTTTGGAAGAATCCCTGGACTATGTGTAATGGATGCTGGAAGCAAAGAGGTTATAATGATCTCTAATCACTTATTGCGTCCTCGTGAATTTTCTTTACTTTTACCAAATCCCTTTTACGATGGTGGGAAACGGTTATTTGAAAAATACTTTCTCTGGAAAACAGCTCACGGTTATTCGTTTTTGCCCTAAAAATTTGAGTTCGTCTAGTAAATATAGTTATTTAGCAATTGCTAAATAACTATATTTACTAGCTTAGGTGCTTTAGCAATAATACGTTTGGGTTGTTTGTCCCCTAAAATATTTTGAATTTTAGAAGAACTCATAACAATATTTATTGCTTCTTGATCACTTATGTCAGCATCAACTTCAAAACGATCTCTCAACTTTGCATTTATTTGAGCAACTAACGTAACCCGAGTTTGGCGAGCTAGTTCAGGATCAAAAGAAGGCCACCTTTGCAAATGGACATCTTGATCATGACGACGTTGCCATAATTCTGCTGTTACATGAGGAACCATTGGGGCAGCCAAAAGTATCACAGCATCTACTCCTTGATCAAAAATTGACTGCAAAGCACCTTCTTGAGCATACTTATACAACAAGTTAACATGTTCCATCAAAGAAGCTACTGCTGTATTATAAGACCAGCGGTCATAATCTTGGCTAACCTTTTTAATTAGTCGATGAGTTGCTTTTTCTGTTTCTAGATCTGTTTCAGCTTTAGAACGAGATTCAAAATTAGCTCTATTGAAATCACCTACCCCTAGGCGCCAAAGTCTTGATAAAAATCGAGAGCATCCTTCTATTACTTCATTAGTTTGGTCAGTCCAATCAACATCATCTGCGGGAGGACCAACAAATAGATGAAACAACCTCAAAGCATCTGCTCCAACTGTTTCAATATATCCAGCAGGATCTACTAGGTTACCTTTAGATTTAGACATTTTAGTTCCCCCAAGTCTGATCATGCCTTGGGTGAATAACCTTTTGAATGGTTCTCTTATCTCGGGGGATGTGAAACCTAGGTCAGAAAGAGCTTTTGTGTAAAAACGTGCATAGAGCAAGTGCAAAATTGCATGTTCAATTCCTCCAATGTATTGGTCTACTGGCATCCATTGTTGTGCCTCTAAAGGATTAATTGGCCCCTGTTCGTACCACGGATCACAAAAACGTAAAAAATACCAAGACGAATCCACAAAAGTATCCATAGTATCGCTTTCACGCTTTGCTGGTTTTTGACAAGTAGGACAAATTGTATCCATAAACTCATTATTTGCTTTTAGTGGAGATTCTCCCGTTGGCAAAAATTCAACATCATCTGGAGCTAACACTGGAAGGTCTTCTTCTGGCACTGGTACAATGCCACATTTATCACAATAAATTACTGGTATTGGACATCCCCAAAAACGTTGCCTACTTACTAACCAATCCCTTAATCTATAATTTACTTTCCGAGTTCCAACCTTGTTCTCTTCAAGCCAATCTAATGCAGCTATTTTTGACTCAGCTATATTGAGACCATTCAACCAAGCACTATTTATTTTAGGTCCATCGCCTGAATAAGCTTCGCCTTGAAAATCTTGGGGAGGAGCTACAGTTCTTATGATTGGAAGGTTATAAGCAGTTGCAAAATCCCAGTCTCGCTGATCTTCTGCAGGAACTGCCATAATAGCTCCCGTTCCATAAGTCATTAAAACATAATCAGCAATATATAGAGGAACTTCCAAAGAAGTAAAGGGATTTATTACATAGCTTCCAGTAAAAGCTCCCCTTTTTCGCGAAGTTCCTTCAGTTGATTGACGTTCAATTTCAGATTCAGAGGCAACTTGTTCCAATAAAGCATCTACTTCTTGGCGTTGTTCGGGAACCGTAAGAATATCTACCAAGGGATGTTCTGGAGCCATCACAGCAAAAGTCATACCAAACATAGTATCGGGCCGAGTTGAAAAAACTTTCAGAGTCAAACCAGGGTGATCTTTGACTTGAAGATCAAATTCTGCACCTTCAGAGCGACCAATCCAATTCCGCTGCATAGTTTTTACTCTTTCAGGCCAATCCAAATTTTCTAAATCACCTAAAAGTTCTTCAGCATAATCAGTTATGCGAAAAAACCATTGATCCAAATTCCGCTTAACAACAACATCTCCTGAACGCTCACAAGTTCCTTCAGATGTTACTTGCTCATTTGCCAATACCGTTTGACAACCTGGACACCAATTGACAGGAGCCTTGTTTTTATAGGCTATTCCAGCTTTTAAAAATGCCAGAAATATAACTTGATTCCATCGTATGTAATCTGGATCATGGCTTTTTATTTCTCTTCGCCAATCATAAACTGCCCCAATACTAATCAGACTCTTTTTTAACTCCGCAATTCTTTCGTCTGTAAAAATACGTGGATGAATCCCAGTTTTTATAGCAGCATTTTCTGCTGGCAATCCAAAAGAGTCAAACCCTATAGGAGAAAGTACGTTATAGCCCAACATTTTTTTATGTCGAACTATTAAATCTCCAAAAGTATAATTACGAACGTGACCTTGGTGAGCAGGTCCGCTAGGATAGGGATACATACAAAGAACATAA
>JAJYPT010000103.1 GCA_021795135.1 Actinomycetes bacterium | reverse complement strand
TTGCAACTTTTTCCAAAAAAAATCTTCTAAAAGAATCATTTTCGAACAAGCCATGCATGCTTGTGCCAAAGATCTTCTGATTTTTACTCATTGTGCCTTCATAAATGTTTTGCTCTTTGGAATCAGATATCGATACAAAGGGCAAATCTCCCAACACTTCAACCCTTCCATGATGAATCTCGTATCCATTGACCAAATGACCCAATGCACTACCTTGTCTACGAGAAAGAATTTTTTCTTGTTTCATTACAGTTTCAATTGACAACAAACCAATTCCACAAATTGAGTCGACACTTGATTCAATTCCGTCATAGATCTTTTTGCCAAGTATTTGATACCCTCCACAAATTCCCATAATAAAAGGGGGATCTTTAGAAATAGCCATCTTTTGAATGACAGAAACAAAACCTTTTTCCTCCATCCATAATAAATCTTCAACACTTTGTTTAGTGCCAGGTAAAAAAATCAAATCAAAATTATATAAAGCAGTTGCATCTTGGATAAAACTAATATTTAAATCTTGTTCTAAAAACAAAGGATCAAAATCTGTAAAATTAGATATATGAGGAAGTGCAATAATTGCTAAATTAAGTTTTTTGGCTTCTAAGACTGTTGGGGATTTAAAACCATACTTAGGAATAGCTAAAGAATCTTCAGCATCTAATTCAGCCAATTCAGATAAGTAAGGGATTATCCCAAGCATCGGAATTTGCAACTTGTCTTCTAAAAAATCAATTCCGGTTTTCAATAAAGATTTTTCACCCCTAAATTTATTGACCACCAATGCTTTTATAACTGATTTGAGATGAGAGGGAAGTATTTCAACAGTTCCATACAAAGAAGCAAAAACTCCACCTCTTTCAATATCTCCTACAACAATGGCTGGAATACCTGCAGTATAAGCAAGATTCAAATTTACAATGTCATCTTGTAATAAATTTATCTCCGCTGCACCTCCTGCTCCTTCACAGATAACAATGTCATAAGAATTTTGGAGCTGGTCAAGAGCAGACAACACTGTTGGGAAAAGTTCTTTTTTATACTGTAGATAATCTATAAAATCCATAGTGCCCACAGATTTCCCCATGACAATTACTTGGCTGGTTCTGTCATTATTTGGTTTTAATAAAACTGGATTCATACTTACTTGAGGTTCCACTCCCCCAGCCATGGCCTGAATTGCTTGAGCTCTACTTATTTCATGGCCCTCAAGAGTAACAAAAGAATTCAAAGCCATATTTTGAGCCTTAAAAGGAGCCACTTTATAACCTTGACGACTAAAGAAACGACAAAGACCTGCTACTATGTAAGTCTTTCCTACATCACTTGCTGTTCCACAAACCATCAATGCTTTTCTCATAAAAACTTTTCAATCCCAATTGATGATTCAATTTCGCTAAATGCTTCATCTAAGCGACCTAGCCCCGATTCGTTGGGTACTGCCATACGAATAACTCCATCTAATCCAAAATTGGTGCAATCTCTAACCAAAATTCCCCTCTCAAAAAGAGGCTTAATAATCCAGGTTGCATTTGGAATTAATAACCAGTTGGCATCTGTATCTAGGGGATAAAGACCATAGGAAAGTAATATTTCTTTTAGCTGCTCTTTAAGTATTGAAATCCCTTCTGACCAGGCTCTTAGATCTGTCAAGGATAACAGTTCTGGGATGGCTGCCAAAGCTAAAGAATTGACTGCCCATTGAGGTTGGCGCCTAGCAATTTTTTCCAACAAAAACCTATCTTTACTCATAATGTAACCAATCCTAAGACCGGGACAAGAAAATATTTTTGTCAAAGATCCAATTACTATCGATCCCCTCGAGATATCACCTCTGGTCCAATTTCCTGTAGCAAGCGGGAAAAAGGCCTCATCCCACACCAAGGCTTCTTCTTCATCATTGGCTAGATGACCCAATGGATTATTTGGATTGGACCTCCATCTAGGAAGACAAGAATCTGTTGCATATAAATGGCGCTTGTATAAAGAAAATTCTGGCTCTTTTATATAGGCACCTTCTAGCTGAGATGCAACTAAAGCTATTGCTTCCGAACCTCCATTGGTAAGCAAAATTTCTTCATGAGAAATACCCATGATTCGAGAGATCTCATTAGTAGCTTGGGTAGGGTTGGGATAGTAGTTTATATAATCAATATTTTTACGAACAATAGATTCAACATTTGGCGCAAACGGATTCATACTTGCAGATAAATCAAGCAATGATTTAACCTCAACGCCTAGTGCTTTGGCAACTGCTATTGCATTTCCTCCATGGAAAAAAGATTCATTCATTGCCTAAAGCTCCCCATATGCTAAAAACTAAAATTAAGTTTCTTATTTTGCTTGCCAAAACAACAGATCTTTTTATATCTAATGCGTCTGGAGATAACCCTTTTCCCAAATACCCTCTAAATTCTGGTTGCCCCCTATAATAATTGGTTCCACCTAATTTCAGATTTAATCCATAAGCAAAAGATGCCTCAGCTACTCCCCCATTGGGAGAAGGATGTTTTAAAGCATCTGAAAAAAGTTCTCTAGCCCAAAGCCTAAAAGATGTTGGATAAAAAAATAGGACTAATAAAGAAAGTATACGAGCAGGAATAAAATTTAAAACATCATCTAATTTTGCTGATGCCCAGCCAAAATTTAGGTATCTAGAAGATTTATATCCAACCATGGCATCTAAAGTGTTTATACCCCTATAGATCAAAGAAGCACTTGGTCCTAATAAAATGACCCAAAAAATTGGGGCAATAAAAGCATCTACAGTGTTCTCAGCTACAGACTCTATCGTTGCTCTTGAAATTTGACTTATATCCAAATTTTCTACGTCTCTGCCAACAAGTCCGCCAAGCAACAATCTTGCTTTTTCTAAATCACCTTTGTCTAATTCTTCGTAAATTTCAATAGCTATTTGAGACAAAGCTTTAGGAGCAATAACTAGATAAATAAAAAATATAGAAATCCAAAATCTATTTTTACCAAACAACTTCAAAGCCATCTTGGAAGCCAGCCAAGGCAAAGCTGAACCTATCCCTAGAAATAGCACTCCTTGAAGTTTATTATCTTTCCATATTATTTTTTCAATCTTGTCCATCAAATTTCCATATAAAGCTACAGGGTGCATCTTGTTGGGCAGTTCTGAAAAAATAATATCTGCAATAATTGCAGCTGCTAGTAATTGCATTTTTTGAGACCAAGAAAGTTTAGTCATTTCAAAGTCGCAATTACCAAAGAAGCAGTCTCTAGAACGATCCCCATAGCTCCCAATATGTCTCCTGTAAAACCATCTATTTTTTTTCTAGATAGATTCATTACAACTATTGCCATTACTAATCCAACCATCAATGCCAAAGGTCCAATAATTAGTTTCCAAAATCCTAAAATAACTCCAGCCAACAAAATAGAAATCACACAAACCAATACGACAATTACTTTTTGTTTTTTATTACCCACTATAAAAACACCAGCTAATCCAGTTGAAGGCCTTGCATAAGGAACCAAAACTATGCCTAAAGCCATAACAGCACGAGAAGCCATCCAAACGCTGGGCAATATCAACAATGAAGGTTTCAAAGAATAAAGCGCGGCCCAACGTAGACCCAAAGATATGACAATTGAAATTACACCAAAAGAACCTAGCAATGGGTCAGCCATAACTTGAAGACGTTTTTGTTTTGATAAATGAGCTATCAAGCCATCAGACGCATCAGCTAACCCATCTAAATGGATCATCCTAGTCAAAAACAAATCAGATAAAACAACAAGGATCGAAGTTACAAGCATGGGAAAAAATAAGGATAAAAATATCCATATACCACTAAGTAACAAACCTAGACAAAGACCAACAAATGGAAACCAAATCAAAGAACTTGGAGTTGGAATCTCAGGGGTGCCCAAACAAGTCAAAAAAGAAAAAGCCTTCCTCATAAGAATCTATTCTTTGATGACTAAGGCTTGACCTGCTATTACTAAAAACACTTTTTCAGCTACTTGAGCCAATCTTTGATTAGTCTGCCCAAGAACATCTATAAATTGGCGTCCTGAGGAAGAAACAGGATGGACACTTAAGCCGACTTCTTCGCTTACAACAACAGAAATAAATTCTCTATTTGCCAATACTTCACACAAAGGGTCAATGTCAACTTCAAAATTATCAAAACTAGCCAACCATGTGCCTATGGAATCTAACAGTATTGGACTATCAATAGATACTATATGGGCTAGATCTTGTCCTTTTTGAAACTCTATTGTTTTCCAACCTTGTGAACTACGCCTTTGTTGATGAAGTTGTATCCTCTTTGCCATATTGGCATCTACTTGTGTAGCTGTAGCAACGTATGTGACTGGAATAGCTTGGTCTTTAAACATCTCTTCGGCAAATTTAGATTTACCCGAACGAGTTCCTCCCAAGACGAGGTTCAACAATGAAAGTCGATTTTAAATAGAAAAAACTCAATATAAATAAGTTCTAGATTCATGACGTCCTCGCGTCTCCTTGTTCTAGTAAAAAATAAAATTAACCGTAGGTTTCCTGGCTTTGAATCTTCGAATTCTTTCAAACCTTCAAGCTGATAAGACTCTGGCAGACTAAAAGAAAACTCCTCAATACAGTTGCGGGACAGCTTCGGCCTTTAACCGAATTCCCTACTGGTTGCAAAACATCTATCTCAAATCAATATAGCCCATCTCTACCAAAGAATCGAATATTTCATAACTTGATCGTATGTCAAGATTGAAAAATCCAATATAGCCTCGACTAACAAAACTCGTAGTCATTAAAATATTTTATCTGCACCATATATTCCAAGACGATGTCATGATTTCAAAGATACAGAAGCATCAACAGGAATAGCTAAATCGCAGTAAACTATTGGATAGGGTATTTAATTGCAAACTTGGAGATTGGCTTAAATCGAGATCCCATGCTGTACATAATCTAAACCCGACCTCTAGCGGAACTGGAATATTTTTGGATAGGGCTAACCTAAAAGTATTTAGCTCAAGTAATAATTCAAGCATCAGCAATGGTTGTAGGTTCAAGGGATATAGTCAATCCGAGGTCTTGTCATAACCTTTCTATGCATTATTTCCGATCTTTGACTTTTACGAGAGAAATTTAGTATTATTCCTAATTCTCTATAATCATCTTTTAGATAAAAATTAGCACTACATTTAATAACTATGGCACGAGCAAAATCAATCGTTTTACTAAACACAGGCTATGGAAAAGGCAAATCTTCTGCTGCATTTGGAGTAATGACAAGAGGGTGGGCTCGTAATTGGAATATAACTGTAGTTCAATTCATCAAAGGTGGAAAGTGGAAGACGGGGGAACGAAAACTGGCTGATCATTTAGGCATCGAATGGCAAGTCTTGGGGGATGGATTTACGTGGGAATCTCAAGACCTAGATGAAACTGCGGCTAAAGGCAGATTTGCATGGGCAGTAGCAAAAGAAAAACTTGTCTGTGGAAAATATGATTTAGTAATCTTAGACGAACTTACTTATGCAATCAAATATGGATGGGTAGATGTAGAAGATGTAGTAAAAGCCATCAGAGAACGCAGCGAAAAAACAAATGTTGTCATTACAGGCAGAGATGCTGCACCTGAACTAATTGAAGTAGCTGACACTGTTACTGAAATGCGCAAGATAAAACATGCATATGACCAAGGAATAGGGGCCAAAAAGGGAATTGAATACTAGCCCTAGCAATCTACCTGCACGTCTAGTAATAGCAGGTACTCATTCTGGATCAGGGAAAACTACTATAGCAACTGGGCTAATGGCAGCTTTTAGTCAAATAGGGCTCAAAGTTGGATCAGCAAAAATAGGACCTGACTTTATAGATCCAAGTTATCACTGTCTAGCTACATCTACTCCAGGTAGAAATTTAGACACATGGATGTGTGATGAAAAACAAATTCCTAATTTGGCCCTTAGGGCATCTTATGGGAAAGACCTTTTAATTATAGAAGGAGTGATGGGACTTTTCGATGGAGGTCCTGATGGCATATCTTCAACTGCCCAAATATCTAAATTGCTAAATGCTCCTGTAGTCCTAGTATTAGATGCTTCAGGACAAGGTTCATCTATAGCTGCTTCTGCTTGGGGTTTTTTCAACTATGATCCACAGCTCAATATAGCAGGGGTAATAGTCAATAAAGTAAAAAGCCAAAATCATAAACAAATAATCAAAGAAGCACTTCTTTCTTTGGGGGTAAAAATATTTGGATTTTTAGAAAAAGATGATCAACTCATTTGGAGAGATAGACATCTAGGTCTAATACCTGCCCTAGAACAAAAAGAAAAAGTAAAAAGATCCATTAAAAATCTA